>JALZAE010000377.1 GCA_030948535.1 Gemmatimonadota bacterium
GGCGACGGTACCTTCGCCCTGTCGATCGGCGCGCGCGCCTTCGCGCAATCGATCTCCATCGACGCCGACGGCTATCGCGCCGACGACGCCTTCTTTCATCTCGCGCCCGGCGCCGAGCGCACGGTCGTGCTTCGTCCGACGCATGGCCCGCGCCCGCTGGTCGGATCGGTGCAGCCGCTGAACGCTTCATCGGCGACGTCGATCGTGGTGACCGGCTGATGGCGCGCGTCTGATGCTGGACACGCCCATCAGCCAAGACCCGGGCACGCTGCCGGGATCGCTCACGTCGCCGACGCACGTCGCGCGCTTCATCTTCTTCGGGGCGGCGTCGCGTCCGCTGTTCGGCTGGTACCATCCCGGTGTCGCGAGCAGAGCTCGGGCGACGGCCGTCGTGCTCTGCCCGCCCATGGGCTACGAGTACATGAGCACGCACCGCTGGGTGCGCCTCCTCGCCGAGCGTTTGGCGGATGCGGGGTTCCCCGTGCTGCGCTTCGACTACGAAGGCACCGGTGATTCGTGCGACGCGGCCGGGGAGCGCGGCAGAGTTAGCGGCTGGATATCCGACATCGGCGTCGCGGTCGAAGAAGCGCGGACGCGGAGTGGTTGCCGCGGTGTGAGTCTCGTCGGTCTTCGGCTCGGCGGCACGCTCGCCCTCGCAGCGGCCGCGGAGCTCGGCGGCGTGGATGATCTCGTCCTCTGGTGTTCGTGTCAGTCGGGACGCGCGTATGTCCGCGAAGCGCGCATGCTCGCCGCGTCGCTTGCGCTCGCGGAGCGGGATCAGCCCGCATCCGCGACCACCGGGTTCGAGAGCGAGGGTGGCATCGACGCCGCGGGCTTTTCGCTGTCGGCTGAGACGGCGAGGGAGTTGAGCGTCCTTCCAACCGGTGCGCCAACTCGCGCGCCGGCTCGCCGCGCGCTGCTCATCGAGCGAGATGATCTCCGCGTCGACGAGAGGCTGGGCGCGGAGCTGTGCGCGGTCGGCGTGGCGGTCGAGCGCCGCTCGATGCCCGGTTTTGCGGGCATGATGGCGCGACCACTGAACTCCGTAACACCCGACGCGATGCTCGACGCGATCGTCGGGTGGCTCGGCGATGGTCACGCCGTGAATCGGACGAACAATGTTTCACGGGCGCCCGGCGCGATCTCGCGCGACACGCTGATCGAGATCGATGGCGTTCGCATTCGCGAAAAGCCCGTCCGATTCGGTACGCGGCAGCATCTGTTCGGCTTGATCACGGCTCCGGCGCGAACGCCCGCGGCGGGAAGTCACGGGCCACGCCCCGCGGTCGTGATGTTGAACACCGCGCTCGATCATCACGTCGGCCCGCACCGGCTCTTCGTGCCGCTGGCGCGCGCGTGGGCGGCGCGCGGATTCACGGTGTTGCGATTCGATATGGGCGGCCTCGGCGACTCCGACCCGAGCGCGCTCGGCGCCGAGAGCAACGTCTATCCGGCAACCGCGATGGCGGACGTCGCGTCAGCGCTGGAGTTTTTGCGCGCGGAATATGGAATCGGGCAGAGCGTACTCCTCGGCATGTGCTCAGGCGCCTACCACACCGTGCAGGCCGTGCGCGACGGACTGGCCGTGGTGCGGGGGATGGCGATCAACCCGCCACTCTACTTCAAGCCCGGCGATGCCGTCGATATGGATCGATCGTGGCGCGAGTCGGAGATGCGGCGCGTGCGTCGCGCGATCTTCGCGGGTCGCACGTGGGGGAAGGTGCTGCACGGCCGGATCGACTTGCGGTACAACGTGAAGCTCGTGACGCAGTACTTGGCCAACCGGATTCACCGCCGTGCGCTCACCGCGGTGAACGTGCTCGGCGGCGCGCCGCGTGACGACGGTCCGCGTCTCTTCCATCCCGATCGCGAGATGTATCTCGTCTTCAGCACGGGTGATCCGGGGCTCGAGTATCTCGAGACGAATGCGGGCACCGAGCTGGCAGGACATCGCGAGCGCGGCAGCATCAAGCTCGACGTCGTCGACGGCCCGGATCACACCTTCATGGCTCGTCCGTGGCGGCAGAAGCTGAGCGCGCTGCTGACGCAGGATCTGCTGAGCCGGTTCGGCTGACGACTGCGGCGCCGGTGGGACGCCGCACCGTGACACGGGGTGGACACCAGCGCCTGACGTAGTTCATACATCCGCGCCATGGATTCCCGCGTCAGGCGACCGCACATTAGGTCACCTTATGCGAGACTCCCGCCCACGGCTTCCGCCGATCTCCCATCTCCAGTTCCTCGCGCTCGGCGTGCTGCTCGCCGAGGAACAGCCCGGACGCGTCGTGCGCGATGCGGCCGCCGCTTACGGCGTACGCCGAACACCCGCGGCGTTCTATCAGCTCATGGCACGGCTCGAGCGCGACGGATTGGTCACCGGACGCTACCGCCAGATCCAGGTGCACGATCAAGCCGTCACCGAGCGCTGCTACCGCATCACCGCGCGCGGCACCGCGGCGTGGAAGGAAGCGCGGTCCTTCTACGCGGCCGTCGCCCGGGCGTCGAGCGACCGCCGGTGGTCACGTGCGTGAGCGCCCCCCTCCTCGGGGCCCAATGCGACTCCTGCCGCGGCGCGCGGCCGAGGAGCTGTTCGAGCCCGCGTGGCACGATCTGCAGATCGTGCGGCTCGAGGAGCGTACCGGACGCGGACGGTACGCGCTGCTTCTGCTCGAGATTTTTCTCGACTGCTGGCGACTCGTGCTCTGCGATCCTTCACACTACTTCGCCGCGACGACGCCGGCGATGCCGGAACCGTCTTCACCGGAGCGCGTGCACATGATCCTCTACCACCTGCGTCATGCGATGCGCCGGCTCATCAAGGAGCCAGCCTTCTCTCTCGCCGCGGTGCTCACGCTCGCCGTCGGCGTCGGCGCCAACGTCGCCGTGTTCACGGTCGTCGAGGCGGTATTGCTTCGACCGCTGCCATATGCCGACGCCGGCGCGCTCGTGACGCTCAACCATCGCGACGAGCGCACGGGCATCACGAAGGAGTACATCGCCATCGGCGACTTCGTGGATCTCGCGGCGCGACAGACGGCGTTCGAAGGCATCGGCCCCTACGGCGCTGGCCAGTCGACGGTCTACGATGCAACCGAGCCGTATCGTGTGTCGGAGCTGCAGACGACATCGGAACTGCTTCGACTACTGCGCGTGCGACCCGTGCTCGGCCGCTTGCTCGAGCCGAACGATGCGCGCGAGGGCGCCGCGCCCGTCGTCGTGCTGGGCTACGACTTCTGGCAGAATCGCTTTGCCGGCGACCGAACCGTGCTCGGCCGCGCGCTCAAGATCGATCGCGATACGCGAACGATTGTCGGCGTCGCATCGCAGGGATTTCGGTTCCCCGCGAACGCGAAGACCGACGTCATCAGCTCGATCTCGATTCCCCTGTAGGCACCGGCGCAGCGAAAGTCGGGGTGGACCTTCGCCGTCGCGCGGCTCAAGCCCGCCGCGACGATCGAGCGCGCCGGCGCGGACGTCGCCGGCATCTCGAAGCAGATGGCGCGCGACTACCCCGGCAGCAATCAGTCATCGGCCTACTTCGTGATGCCGTTGCGAGATGCGCTCGTCGGCAACACGAAGCCCGCTCTCCTCCTCCTGCTCGGCGCCGTCGCGGTGGTGCTGCTCATCGCCTGCGCGAACGTCGCGAATCTCCTGCTCGCTCGATCGCTCGCGAGGCACGGTGAGATGGCGCTGCGCGTCGCGCTCGGCGCCGGCCGCGGGCGACTCGCGGCGCAGCTCCTCGCGGAAAGTCTGGTGCTCGCACTCGCGGCGAGCGCATCGGGACTCGTCATCGCGCATTGGGGCACACGCGCGCTCATCGCGCTCGTGCCGCGCTCGATGAACCTGACGGGCCTCGGCGACGTGCGGATCGACGGAACCGTGCTCGGCTTCGCGCTGCTGGTGACGGTGGGTGTGACGCTGGCCTTCGGACTCGTCGCGCTCTTCACCACGCGATCCGGCAATCCCGCCAGCGTGCTCGTCGGGGGCGCCCGCTCGACGATGAGTGCGAAGTCGCGCCGCGCCGATCCTCTCGTCCTCATCGGCGCGTCAGCCGTGCTCCTCGCCGCGACGTTGCTCGCGTGCTTGATCCCCGCGCGCAGGGCAGCATCCGTGGATCCCGCGAAGACGCTCGCCCAGCCGTAGCGCGGCGCAGGCTGGGGGACGGAAGTTTGTCGTCCACAGCGGTTTGACGGCAGAGTTGACGGTGGCTTGCGGTGTGCGCGCTAGCATGCGCAGCAATTAGTCGCGCCGCGCGCCGACCTCACCAGCCGCCTTCGAGGAGCTCCACAGATGATCATGCGTCGCTTAGCGATGAGTGCCCTCGCCGTCGGCTCGCTCGCCACGCCGAAGCTCGCCACCGCACAGGACGCTCCTCCGTGGACGGTGGCGATCACCGCGTCGCGCAGGCTGGCGATCGGCGAGTGCAGCGTCGTGTCGATCGATCTCCGCGACTCCACGGGCAAAGACACGCCGCGCCGTCCGGATGGACAGCGCGTGTCCATGGTCGACTTCGACATGGCCGCCGACGGGCCGGTGAAGGGTGCGCTCGCCGGTCGGTACAATGGAGCGAGCAGCTTCTCCGTGTGTGCCTGTCAGACGGCTCCGGCCGGCACGATTGGATCGGTGACGGCGACGTACCCGGCAGGCAAGCTTGCGGAGAAGGTGCGCGTGCCGGGCGTCGCGTTCGTGTCGTCGTCGCCGATCGAGGTCACCGAGAACAGGAACAAGAGCAAGGCTGAGCCCGCGGGGTGCGAGCAATCGACGACGACCGTCTCGAGCTCGACGACCACATCGACCCCCACCGCCGTATTGATGCCGACCCCCATCGCGACCGCGACACCCGGAACATCGGCGCCTTCGCTGGCGCAGGGAAGAGTCAGCCGGTTGGCACCGAGCGCCACCACCACCACTGTGCCTGTCGGGGCGACGCATCTGCGCCCCGACTCGGCTCCGCCGTGGGTCAAGGGGCAGGCGACTTATCTCCAACTCGGCGGCGCGACATTCTCCGTGTATCTCATTGAGGGCGGATCGATCGAGGCCGATGTCGTCGTGATCAATTCAACGACGGGTGGCACTCCGGCGAAGCACCTCGGATCAGTGCGGTACCAGCCGATCGTCATTGGCGTGGAGCCCGGCGGCCCGCTCGATCCGTGGATCAATGAGATGTGGAGCGGCGTCACATCGAAGAAGTCGGGATCGCTCTACAACGGACCCATTGCCGCCGGCGCGGAGCTCGCATTCACCAACGCGGCGCTGATCGCGGTGACCATCCCGGCACTCGACGGCGCGGCGAAGGATGGGGGAACCATCCATGTCACGCTCGCGCCCGAGGAGACGCGGATGAGTCCGCACCCTGCTGGGACTTCGGGAACGATTGGGCCGGTGGCGTACAGCGGACCGGGGTCGTCCGGGCCCGGCCGCGTTTGGCTGCCGAGCAACTTCCGGTTCGCCATGGCCGGGGTGGACGCCACGACGATGAGCCGAATCGAATCCTTTGGCGTGCAACGTCGCCTGACGAGCAACGCGGGAGGAGCTCCCGCGTCACCGGGCCCCCTCGAAATCTCCAACCTCGTCGTCACCATCTCGGAGGCTCACGGGGCCGGGTGGCTTGCCTGGTACGACGACTTTGTGTTGAAGGGCAACAACGGTACGACGGCGGAGAAAACTTTCACACTCGATCTGCTGAAGACGAACCTGACGTCGTCATACGCGCAGATCAAAGGCACCGGCGTCGGGATCGTCTCGATCAAGTCGATCGCCAGAGAAGGCGATGGCGTCCGGCGGTTGCAGATCGTGCTCTACGTGCAGAAGCTGGAGATGATCGCCGTAGCTCCCTAGTGCGCGAGATCGCGCGCGGGATTCGTCGGTCGACCCAAACTGATGCGCATCCCGAGCGACGGCGCTGTGCGGAGCACACGCTTGCCATAACCGGCATCGCGCGCGACTGTGAGAGCGTCCTTCACGCAGGGCGAGCGGTGATCCAGCGGTATTGGCTTCTCATCGGCTGTGTCGGTCTCATATCGACTTACACGCGTGCCTCGCATGCGCAGGCGGCGCCAAGCACGCGTGTCGTGCGCGGCCGAGTGCTCGACGCATCGCGCAAGCCGATCGGGGATGTCATCGTCGAGGGCAGTGATACCGCGGGCCACCGCGTCGCCGGCGCCCGGAGTGATTCGACCGGCGCCTTCGTGCTGCGCGGACTTTTAGCCGGAGTGCCGTACGTCTTCAGCGCCCGGCGCATCGGCTACGCGCGCAGCGTCACCGCGGCGGCGGTGATCGCGACGGACACGCTCGACGTCGAGC
>JALZAE010000397.1 GCA_030948535.1 Gemmatimonadota bacterium
ATGCGTTCCAAGCGGGGAGTCGAAGGGTAAAAACACTACCGCCACCGTCGCGCGGCGCGTAGCTAAGGGCCCCACCTTGCGCCGTGGCGAGGCGCTGAGCGATGGCAAGTCCCAGCCCGGCTCCGCCAATCTCGGACACGGCCTGCGTACCACGAAAGAACGGTTCAAAGATGCGATCACGGTCTGCCTCAGCCACGCCCGGACCGCGGTCCGCAACGCTGATGAGCAGCACGTTGTCGTCACGGGCGAGGGAGAGATCGATGGGAGATCCAGCTGGCGCATATTTGGCCGCGTTCTCCAGCAGGTTGCCCAGGATGCGGAGCGATTGCGCAAAATCAAATCGGCCCACGAGGAGCGGACCGTCTCGCGCCACGATTGGACGAAGGCGAGACGCGTCGAGGACACTTGATGCTTCACGCATGGCCGCACCGACGAGATCCTCGGCCGCGGCCACTTCGGGCGTGACGCGCACTGCACCGCCGTTGAGTCGCGACAGATCGAGAAGGTCCGCGACCAACCGGTTCAGCCGATCCGCCTGGGTCTCGATCATGCGCGCATTGTCACGGTCGCGCGCGTCCCCACGTTCAGTCGCGTAGTGCGCGAGCGCCTTGATCGTCGTGAGCGGTGTGCGGAGATCGTGCGAGACGGCGGCCAGAAGAGCATCCTTCAGTTGGTCCGCCTCGCGGAGGGCAGCCGCATGCTGCGCTTCGGCGGCGAGCCGGACGCGCTCCACCGCGAGCGCGGCATAGTAGGAGAGCGTGTGCAGTGTGCGGGTCTGCGCAGCGCTCAGGAGAATCGGCCTGTCATGCACCAACCGCAGCGCGCCCACCAGTCGTTCGCGGACCGTCAGCGGAATCTCCAAGTCGTAGGCTGCCGTCACCAACGGCTGCCCCGCCGCATAGGTCTTGCGCCTCGTCGGCGCGCGCCCCTCCGTGCCTGAAGAGACACGCGTAAGAAAGCCGGATGCATCCGTGACGGGTGTGATCGTAGGATCGAAGTCCCGCGCCAATGTGATCTCACACCGTTCGACGTCGACCGCGGCGCGGATCACTGCGGCAATTGCCGGCAATGCATCCTCCGTGCGGCCAACATTGAGCGTCTCAGCGCCGAGCGTGGCGAAACGGTCGACCTCGCGCGCGCGCTCTTCAGCGAGTCTCGTTTGCGCGCGCGCCCGCGCCAGCAACTGCGTCGCGACCACCGCCGTCGCCAAGAACGCGAGGAGGACGATCCAATCCAGCCCCTTCGCCACACCGATCGCGTCAAAGGGAGGCTGGAAATAGTAGTCGATCAGCAAGAATCCGGTGCACGCGAGGGTGATCCCAAGGGCACGGCCACCGCTGGCGCTGGCGCCTAGCACGATCAACAAGTACGTGAGGGCAACATGCGCCTGATCAAGGTCGCCTCGAAACGGCACGAGCACGATCGTCACGCCCACCATGAGCAGCGACCATCCGATCCACGGCAGCCACGAAGCCGAGCCGGCTCGAGTCGGGCCGCGGTCAGGCTCGCTCACGCGTCCGCCGAGGAGTGCTTCTGTGTCCTCTCGCGAGTGATGCGGCTCCGCCGCAACCGCAGGACTATTCGCCTCAGCGGACGGATCCATGTTCCCCGGCCGCTGGGACCGATCCCGCGATCCGGTAGTGCCGTTGGTGAAGGTCGCGCCGTTCGTCAGCATTCTTCTCTCGTCCAGGGACATGGTCGAGCGGACACATCGGTGTGAGGCGTTCGGGCCGAAGGGCCACGAACTCCGCTCGGCTCAGGTGAGTTGTGTCGGCCACCGACGGCGGCCCGCGGCAGGTCGCCCACGTACGCGCTTAGGGCACGCGGCTCATCCGATTGGTTCGGCATCATGCGCAGGAGGTACAGCATCGAGTCATCGCCATCGCGATCGACATCGCGTTATCGATGGCCCGACTCGGCCAAATCGCGCAGGGTCGACCCCAGCGATTCCGCCGACGCACGGTCGTCGCGCGCGCAGTCGGTGCGGAAAGCCGTCATGCTGGACCGACGGCTCCGCGGTCCTGCGACATACTCACACAACAGGAGGCACCGGCCTCGACAATAACGTGGGCGGGCGGCGCGATGCTCGGTCGCGGCGGATCGCCGAGGCCATTCCCTCATGTTCGCGCAGCTCATCAACGATTCGCCAGACGCACCGGAGCCGTTCGCGAAACCCCCGCGCCCACGCCCCCGCTCCCGAGAGCCTCTCATGGAACCCGCGACGAGAAAATGTCCGTTCCGACCGCAGCGCACAGCGCATACGTACTGACCCAGTAATCGTGCAGTGCCGTGTAGTAGTCGATGCGAATGTCCTGCTGCGATCGCACGGCATCAAGAACATCCAGCAGGGAAGTCGCGCCGCGGCCGTACGCATAGCGAGACGCCTCCACCGCGGCGTCGCTCTTCGCGAGTAATCCGCCTTCGAAGCGCTCGACGAGCACGCGCTCGGTGCGAAAATTCGTGGCGGCGCCAATGACGTCGCGCCGTACTTGAGCGGCGGCACGCCGGTGCGCGGTACGCGAGGCATCGGCGCCGGCCGCTGCACGCTCCCGCTGCCCGTGATAGAAATTGAGCAGCGGCACTTCCGCGGTGACGCCGAACGCATAGAAGTGGCCGCTCTCGAATGGGGCCGTGAACTGCCGCACATAGCTCAATTGCGGAACCGGTACGATCGAGGCGGCGGCGAGCCGCCGCTGCGCGCTGCTCTGCTCGACGCGCTCCCCACTCGCGGCGAGGTCTGGGCGAATCGCCCCGGCGGTTGCGAGCAGCACGGAATCGGCCGGCGCGTCACGGCGCACATACCGCAGATCGCCCGTGATCGTGAAGCCTGTGTCCGGAGTCGCGATCCCAATGAGTCCCTGCAGCGCGAGACTTGCCGCCTCGATCGCGACACGCGCACGTGCCAAATCTGCCTCGGCACGCGCGAGCTCCCCTTCGCTCCGAAAAAGGTTTCGCTCTGGCACATCGCCCGCACGCACGCGAGCCGAGTCGCCGGCCAATACCTGAAGCACGAGCGCACGACGCGCCTCGCTCAGGTGGAACAATGTGTCAGCGAGCACGAGATCGTAAAACGCGCGCGCGACAGCGAAGCGCATCTGTCGCGCGACATCGCGCCGGTCGAATTCCGTCGCCCGCACCGCCAGCGCGGCCGCTCGCGTCCGGTAGATGCGCTGTGGTCCGACGTCGAGCGTGATCGTCGCGCCATACTGATACGGCGTGTTCGGGCTCGCGACGTAATTGGGATTTGGCAGCGCATGCGCAATCTGCTGCTCGGCGCGAGCCGAATCGAGCACGGCTCGAGCGACCTGCAAATCGAAACTCTCGCGCACGGCAAACGCCATGACGTCAGCAAGCGTCGCCCCGCGCGGCGGCAGCGAGTTGAGCCGCGACGCAGACTGGGCGCTGGCTCGCGACCAGAATACCGTCGCGAAGACCGCCCCAGCCGCATACATACTGCGGCGCGCGCGTCGTGTCTGAGGCATGGTGGGGTTCGTGCCAAAGGCCGCGCCGGCGCGGAATGCGCCCGGCGCACAATGGCGGCAAGATATTCCCACGCCCGATGCGCGGCGCAAAGAAATCATAAAGGGCGACGGCCAAGCCGACAGATCTGCGGCCGCGTCCGCATACGTGCTCCCCGCGATCGCGACGGCATTGCCGGGCAAGGCGCACGCCCCCGGCCGGACGAATCTTTGCGCGTTCTTTGTGCTTCGCTCACGGCGCGCCAGTAGCGTTCGTCCGCATCCCGTCACGTCAACTCTGTTCACACCTGTCCAGCGCGCATCCACCGCGCGTTCCAACTTCCCTCGGTGATTATGTGTGACAGTTCCCGTTGCGCGTCCCACCGCGGAGCGGCCGATCGATCGCGCAGAGCCGTGTACGTCATCATCGCGGTGCTGGCACCGCCGGCGCTCGTCACAAGCTGCCACTCCTCCGACGCCATCCCCGCCGTCGCGACCGCAGGACCCCCGCCCGGCGAAGTGTGGCTCGAGCCCGGTTCGCCAAAACTGAATTACGTCACGGTGGACACGGTGCGGGAACGCCGCGAGCGCATCCTCGCGACGCTGCCGGCGCAGCTCGTCATGAACGAAGAGCACACCGTCCGTGTCCAATCGCCCGTCGTCGGCCGCATTCGTTCGCTCGACGCGAAGCCGGGTGATCCCGTCGAAGTCGGCTCTCCCTTGGCGCACATCAGCTCGAGCGACATCGCCCAAGCGCGCAGCGATCTCCTCAAGGCCGAGGCAGCCCGCGTGCAAACGGAGGCCGCCCTCCGGCGCGCGCGCGACCTGTTCGAACATCATGTCGTCGCGCAGCGCGAGGTGCAGCAGGCGGAGAGTGACGAAGCGCAGGCGCGCGCCGAAGCTGCACGCGCGCGCGCAAGAATGTCGGTCCTCGTCGGGATCCGCGGCAGCGGTGACGCCGCGGCGGGTGAGGAGTTCGTGCTGCGCTCGCCCATTCGTGGCGAAGTCATCGATCGCGCGGCGAATCCTGGCGCGGAAGTACGCCCCGACAATGGGCAAATTCTCTTCACCGTGTCCTCGCTCGACACGATGTGGCTCACCGCGGGGGCCTACCAGCGGGACCTGCCGGCGCTGCATCGTGGCCAGCGCGTACAGTTTGTCACCGATGCGCTCCCAGGGCGCGAGCTCGTCGCGACCGTGACCTTCGTCAGCAGCCAACTCGACCCGCAGACGCGTACCGCCACGGTGCGCGCGGCACTCGCGAACAAAGGCCATGCGCTCAAAGCACAGACCTTCGGTGAACTCCGCGTCTTCGGCACCGACTCCTTGCGACACGCCGTCGTCCCATCGCAGGCACTCGTGACGCACGGGACAGAAACGGTCGTGTTTCTCGAGACCGTGCAGGGGCACTTCGCGCGGCGGGTCGTGTCGGTGGGTGAGGACGATGGGCAAACAGCGACCGTGCTCTCGGGTCTCGTCCCAGGCGATCGGGTGGTGACCCGCGGGAGCCTGCTCCTCGCCGCGGAGGCGGAGCGGACGCGGTGACGTCATTGCGCCGTCCTGTTCGCGTATGCTGAGACGCATCATCCGATTCGCGCTGCGCCAGCGCGTGCTCATCCTCGGCGCGACCGCACTCTTGATCATCGTCGGCGTGCGATCCTTCCTCGTGCTTCCCGTCGAGGCCTTTCCCGACGTCGAGGACGTGCACGTCCAAGTCATTTCGCAGTGGGCCGGGCATGCCGCCGAGGAGATGGAGAAGTCCGTGACGCTCTCGATCGAGCGCCAGATGAACGGGCTGCCCAACCTCACGAACCTGCGGTCGATCTCGATGTTTGGTCTGTCAGTCGTCACGATGACCTTCGAGGATGGGGTCACCGATTATTTCGCGAGGCAGCAGGCACTCGAGCGTTTGCAGAATGTCACGGTCCCCGCCGGCGTGCAGCCCGGCCTCGCCTCGCTGTCCAACTCCACTGGCGATATCTTCCGCTATACGGTGCAGAGTACGGAAGGGACCCAACCCTTGACCGAGCTCAAGTCGCTCCAGGACTGGGTGATCGAACCGGCGTTCCGTACCGTGCCCGGCGTGACGGACGTCGTCTCCTTCGGCGGACAGATCAAGCAGTACCAGGTGGATGTCGATCCATCCAAGCTCCAAGCCTATGGCCTCTCGCTCGCGCAGGTGGAGCAGGCAATCGCGAGCGCGAATGCGAATGCGGGAGGGGGCTACATCGCCCACGGCTACGAAAAGCAAGTCGTGCGGGGCGTCGGACTCTTTCAATCGGCGAACGACATCGCACGCGTCGCCGTTGCAAGCCGCTCGGGCGTTCCCGTTCGGGTCGGCGACGTCGGGGTGGTGCACCTCGGAGGCGCGCCCCGCGAAGGAATCGTCGCCAAGGACAGTCTCGATGATATCGTCGAGGGCATCGTCCTCATGCGCAAAGGGGAGAACGCGCTCGACGTCCTGAAACCAGTGCGCGAGAAAGCCATGGAGCTCAATCGCGTCGTGCTGCCCAAGGGCGTGCGCCTCGTCCCGTTCTACGACCGCGCGAATCTCGTCCGCCACACCGTTCGCACCGTCGAGGAAAACCTCGCCATCGGCGCGGGGCTCGTGCTCTTGATCCTGATTGTGTTTCTCGGCGACTGGCGCGCGGCAACCATCGTCGGCCTCGTGATCCCACTGTCGCTCCTCGTCGCATTTGTGCTCATGCAGCTCGAGCACGTGTCGGCCAACCTGATCTCGCTCGGTGCCGTCGATTTCGGGATCATTGTCGATGCCGCAGTCGTGATGGTCGAAGCGTTCATGGTACGACTCGCGCTGTCGCCACCGCCGACCGCGGACGATCTCCGCCGGACCGATGAGCACGCGGTTCCACCTGCCGTCGTCGACCATGCCTCAGCGGTCGCCAATCGCCGGCACGACTACGCGATCCGGGCCTCGGTGGAAAAGCGCCACCTTCTCGCCGGTGTCGCCGAGAGCATGGGGCGGCCGATTCTCTTTGCTAAGGCGATCGTGATCACGGCGTTCCTGCCCATCTTCACGTTTCAGCGGGTGGAGAAGCGGATCTTCTCGCCCATGGCATTCACGCTCACGTTTGCGCTGCTGGGTTCGCTGCTACTGTCGCTCACCCTGGTGCCGGTCCTAGCGAGCTTCGCCATGCGCGCCACGCCTCACGCGCGCGAGACGCTTGCGACGCGATGGCTGCAGCGCCTGTTCCGACCGGCGCTCGACTGGGTCATCGCGCGACCCCGACTCACCATCGGCGTAGCCGTCGCACTTCTCGTTATTGCGCTCGGTGTCGGCACGCGGCTCGGCACTGAGTTTCTCCCCGAGCTCGACGAGGGCAACATCTGGCTGACGGTCACGATGCCCGTTGGGATGTCGCTCGAGCAGGGCAAGCGGATCGAGGTCCAGATCCGCCACATCGTCCGTAGTTACCCGCAGGTCGCCCAGGTGGTGACGCAACTCGGCCGGCCGGACGACGGCACCGACCCCAAGGGCTCGAACAATCTCGAAGTCTATGCCGACCTCAAGCCGCTCGATGAATGGGGCGCAATACACGGCAAGGACGAGCTCGTCGCGCACATGTACGCGCGGCTCGCCGCGATTCCCGGCGTCGACTTCAATTTCTCGCAGTACATCAAGGACAATGTCGAGGAAGCGCTCTCCGGCGTGAAGGGCGAGCTCGTCGTGAAGATTTTCGGCCCCGACCTCGCCGTCCTCCAACAGAAGGCCGAGGAAGTGCAACGCGTGATGTCCGGTGTCACGGGCGTCGCCGACCTGGCGGTCGAACAGCAGTTTGGACAGCCGCAGCTCCGGTTTGAGATTGATCGCTCCGCGATCGCGCGATATGGCTTGTCGATCGCCGACGTCGATGATGCGATCGAGACCGCCGTCGGAGGCCGCGCGATCACGCAATTCTTGGAAGGTGATCGGGTCTTTGATGTCCGCCTGCGGTTCGCGGGGCCCGCGCGCGATAATCTCGAGGCGCTGCGCGCATTGGCCATCAACGCGCCCGACGGCCACGCCGTACCGCTCGCCAGCGTCGCACACCTCGTGTCGAGCGAAGGCGCCTCCCGTATCTCGCGCGAAGCAAACGAGCGTCGCATCGCGATCAAGTGCTCGGTGCGTGGTCGCGATGAAGGGAGCTTCGTCAGCGAGGCGCAGGGGAAGGTCGAGCGGGACGTCGCGCTCCCGGCGGGTTACCGGATCACGTGGGGTGGCCAATTCGAGAATCAGCGTCGCGCGACTGCGCGCCTCGCCCTCATCGTCCCGGCCAGCATCATCCTGATCTTCATTCTCCTCTTCTCCGCGTTCGGCTCGGTGAAGTACGCGACGCTCATTCTCGCCAATCTGCCCTTCGCGCTCATCGGCGGAATCCTCGCGCTCTGGTTTCGAGGCATTCACCTCAGTGTCTCGGCGGCGGTCGGGTTCATCGCGCTGTTTGGGATCTCCGTGCAGAACGGCGTGCTCCTCGTCAGCGAGTTCAACCGTTTGCGCGAGTCCGGACACGCGGTCGTCGATGCGGTGCACCTCGGCACGATGGACCGGCTTCGGCCCGTGGTCATGACGGCGCTGATGGCGGCGTTGGGCCTGCTGCCCGCGGCCCTTTCCCACGGCATTGGCGCTGAGACGACGCGGCCGTTCGCGTCGGTCATCGTTGGCGGACTCGTCACCTCGACTGTGCTCACCCTGTTGTTGCTTCCGGTGCTCTATGACCTCTTTCACGAAGAGCCACATGCCGAAGTCCCCCGATAGCACTGGCGCTACCTCGCGCGCCAAGGCTCGCGTCGTCGGAGCGGGGGCGGTGCTGTCCCTCATCGCAGCGTGCGCGACGCTGCCGCTGGGACTGCCCCCGGCGCCGGCGGCGCTCGCGGGGGAGTGGATCGACGTGCGCCACGCAGTGGGTGGCGACACTAGTATCTGGGGGCTCGAGCCCGGCGGGAGCGACGACTTTATCCATGTCCTCTGGCAGCCGGACGCCGCGAGACCCGCCGGCGTCCGGCGCGTCGAGACCCGTCAGCACTACGGACGCTGGTACGTCACGGGCGTCTTGTCCGACAGCCTCGACCGACGTCTCTGCTTCAATCAACGTCCGTCGCGGAACCCCGGGACGTGCTATGCCTTTCGGTTCGACACGGTCATGAGCCCGCAGCCGACGGGAGGCTCGTCCCCCCGGCGACGCTTAACGCTTCTCAATTATCGAGGATCGCATCACACGGCCGACCGCGTCCTCCTCGAACGCGTCCCATGACCGACGAGGGTCGTCAAATGGACAAGTCAGATCGAGAACGCGGCCGGCCCATACTCCGTGCGCGCGCTCTGCAATGAGTGACGTAACGCGCGTGCTCGTCATCGAGGATGACTACCTCATTCGACGGATCGTGCAGGATGCGCTTTCCGTGGAGGGACACCAAGTCGCGACGGCCATGAATGGGCGGGCGGGACTCGACGCGATCGATCAGATGGCACCGGACTTGGTCATTCTGGACCTGGGCCTCCCGGATATCGATGGCGTGGAGATGTGTCGAAAGATTCGGCACCGCTCAACCGTTCCGATCGTCGTCCTGACGGCGCGCCATGGCGTGTACGACAAGATCACGTTGTTGGATGAAGGCGCGGATGACTATGTGACCAAACCGTTCGACGCATCCGAACTGCTGGCACGCGTCAACGCGCAGTTGCGTCGCTCTCGGCTGTTGCCCCCCTCGGCGCCAATTCGCGTCGTTCGTGCCGGCACCTTGACCATCGACTTGGATGCGCGGACGGTGCGCCGCGACGGCGCCTCCATCCGGTTGACTCCCACCGAATGGGAGCTCATCCGAATGTTCGTGGCTCACGCCGGCCGCACGCTGACCCATCGTCAGATCTTCGCCGCGGTCTGGGGCGATACATCCGAGGGAGATCCGCAGGCGTATTTGCGCGTGCACGTGGCGAATCTTCGGCGCAAGATCGAACTCGACTCGGTGCGGCCCACACTGATCATTACGGAAGCGGGCATCGGATATCGCTTCGAAATTCCGCAGCAATAGGAGGATTGTGGTCGTCCGCGTCACCCACCGTCGTCATCCGGCCGGTACGCCTCGCCCTCGCCGCGATTCGTCTGCTGACAAAGCCGCGGTGCCGTCGGCACGGCGGCGTGAGCACGCAGACCGCACACGTGCTGCAGGCATTAGTACGACGACGCTCGCGCCGGTGTCCGACGTCGCCTGCGCCGAGTCAGCGCATCGAAAGCGAAACCCCAGGATGAGGTCGCTCATGAAACGCGCGATGTGGACGAGCGCCGAAGTTGGGGATGCCAGGGTCGGCGGCACGAGGCGCACTCACGCACGGGTCCCGATGAATCATCCTCACGACAACCAGCGGGCGATCGTGTCGGGATGGAGATGCCACGCTGCCAGCCCCGCCACTCCCATGAGTACGCCGAGCACGGTCGGCACGAGCGCGAGCCAGTACATCCATCGCTTGTGGGTGAGCGCTGTCACGGCAAGCATCGACACGGCGATGGCGACCAGTGCATCGGACAGATCGAATTGATCATCGCGATAGTTGAGGGCGTCGTATGTCTTCTGCGCTTGCTCCGCGTCGGCGCGAACCTTTGCTCGCTTCAGGTGTTGGTCGGCGACGAGACTGTCGTACCGCGTGATGGCGCTGTCGTACCCAGCTCGCATCGCCGGCGATGCCGTGGCGCGCTGGAGTCGCAGCTGTGTGACCGCAGCGGCCGCGACGTCCTCGCGGATGTTGCGCGCTTGGTAGAATGACCACTGGTCGATCTTGTCGGCCTGCGCTTGCTGCATCGCCTGAACGATGTTGTCATCCTTCACCTTGCAGATCACCGTGAACGTCACGAGCAGTGCAATGGTAATCGCGACCCAGCTGTTGAGGCGGTCGCGTTGGCGCTCCGTTTGCGCCGCCGGCTGCTCGCCCTCGTCGTGGGCGCGCTCGACGGCTTCCATGGGATCGAGTTCCATTCAATGCAGTCATTGGCGTGGAAGAGTGGATTACGCACGTAGAGGGTAACCGTCGATGCACGCGGCAGCAAACGGGATCTTCCTGTGGCGTGATATGCGACTCGCGATGCGTCGTCATGTTCGCCTCGCGTGCCCGTGCGAGGAGCGTGGGCGAGGTGCCGCAGGGGCAGGCATCAGCCGGGACTACAACTGTACCCGCGGGAATATCCGCGAGGATGTCGCGATGGATACCGTTGTCGCCGAAGCTGAGAACAGTCGCCGTGTCATGCTGCGCAAGCCGCGCGTCCACAGTGCTCGAGCACCCGACGTCCAGGCCGGGAAACTGGTACACCTGCTGTCGCGCATGGTGCGGGTTCTCGCATGCGCCGCACTCCTCGGCACGGCGCTCCGCGCTCAGGACACAACGCGCGCGGGGCGCGAATCTGGTGTTCGGAGCGGGATCCCCCACGCTGGCGTGGAGATCGGTAAGAGGACTTCGCTGCTTGCTTGCCCGCGCCGCGATGGCGGGTTGCAAACTCGATTTGCTGAAGTCCGACCTAGGATCGGGGCAGGGCACCACGCCCTCTGCCCTCAGTATGGTGGCGATTGATCCTGACACGGCCACCTCAATGGCGAGGATGGTTCCGGGTGCGACGCTCTATATAACCGTGAAGGACGCTGGCGGCGGCGGGGTCAGTGATTTCACCCCCGCATTTCATATCCTCGATCCGGGGTTATTAAGGTCGGTGGGAGCCTCGGTGTCTTCGACGCGGTCGGCTCTGGAGTGGCGCGGGTGACGGTCTCCGTCTCAAACAGCGTGTCATCGACCGCGGCGTCAGCACCCGCGCGCATTCGGGTCGGAAATTTCGCGGAGCTCACACCAGCGGGCGACTCAGACGTTCTTGAAAATGGCAATGTGACCCTCAGAATTTGCCCCGGCGTTGTCACAGCTCCCACGCGCGTGTCGGTGCTACCGCTCTTCGATACGCCTGTCGGGACGCGTTTCGTGGGGGGAACGGCGTACGAAATCGGAACCGCACGAGAACTCGTTAACTACCCTTCGGTACTGCCACTCACTGTTCCGGTCACGGTGTCGATCGCGTATGTCCCAACATCGATCCCTGCCGGAATCGCCGAGGACCAGCTTTGTTTATACAGGTTGGCTGGTACCGCGTGGGATGCGGTTTCGGGAAGCACGGTTGATGTTGCCGCACATGCCGTGAGCGCACCAATCAGCCGCGGCGGGACGTACGTGGTCGCAGCAAATCCCTGAGTGACCCGGCTTCGCTCGAGTTCGTTCTCGGAACCTTGTTATCTCCTCCTTCTCGGAGCAATTCGTGCGCCTCACTTCGTTCCCTGCGCGCCTTCGCGCCGGCCTGGCGATAGCCTGCGCGCTCGTTCTCGGATTAATAACAAGCGCGTGCATCCACGTGTTCAACTCCATCGAAGTACGCGAGATTACGGCCGGGACCGAGGAGACGGACGTGAAGTCCCCGCTCAAGGCGCACCTGCGCGACGGAAGCACGGTCGTCTATCCGACCGGAGCGGTGGTCACGCGGACGAGCATTCGAGGCGACGGCCAGCGGTACACCGCCACTCTCGCCGAAGCCGGGCATGTTACGACGCTAGCGCTCGATAGCGTCGTCGGCGTCGAAGCGTACGAGACGAAGACGAACGCTGCGACGACAATGCTAGTCTCTACGCTGGCGACTGGCGCGTTCGTCGCGGGAAGTGCGCTGGCGGCCGTCGCGATCTTTGGATCGTGCCCGACGTACTACTCAGACAGCGCGGGCACCGCGGTACTCGAGGGAGAAGGCTTTTCCTACAGCATTGCGCCACTCTTTGAGCGACGCGATGTCGATCGCCTGCACGTAGGGGCGGGCCGCGACGGTGAACTACGGGTTGAAGTGCGCAATGAGGCGCTCGAGACACACTACTTGAACCATGTCGAGCTGCTCGAAGTGACGCACGCTAGCAATGAAGTGGTGGTACCCGAAGAGTCGGGACAAGCGCTCGCCTTGCGCGATCTGTTCGCGCCGGCGACCGCGCGCGACCGTGCGGGACGTGACGTACGCGCCACGATCGCCGGGGCCGATGGGATGGTGTTCTCTACCGACTCGGGCACCCTCGCCCGCGCGCGCGTCGGTGACCTCGACGACTATGTCGATCTCACCTTTCCCGCAGCCGGCGCTGCGGATAGCGTGGCGATCTTCGTACGCGCCCGAAACAGTCTGCTCAATACTGTGCTGTTGTACGACGGCATATTGAGCGGCGCGCGCGCCCTCGATTGGGTCAATCACGATCTCAATCGTCTGTCCTCCGCTGCGGAGCTCGGTCGATGGTATGTGGGTCACATGGGCATGCGCGTGCTCGTGAAGGATGGCGACGGGTGGCGGGATGTGGCCCGCATCGGCGACACTGGCCCCATCGCTTTTCACGATGTGGCCATCATAGTGCCGGTGGTGCGCACGCACGACAGCGTTCACGTACGCATCGCCTTCACGGCGGACAACTGGCGCATCGACCGCATCGCCGTTGCGGGAGGCTACCGCCGGCCACCGATGCGCACCATTTCGATCAGCAGTGTGATGCGCGACGACGGCACTCCCGACGCTGCGGTTCTCGCGAGCCTGCGCGCGCCGGATGATGCCTACTTGCGCACATCGCCCGGACAGACCTTCTCGATTCACTTCGCGACAGGCGTGTCTCGAGAGCCTCGCACATTTTTTCTCGCGTCGCAGGGCTATTACACCGAGTGGATACGCGGCGATTGGCTCAAGGAGCGCGGCGGCGGCATCCCCTTCGTTGCATCGGACGACGCTGTTGTAGACGCGCTGCATCGCTGGCGCACGAAGCAGCACGAGTTCGAGGGCAAGTTCTATAGCAGCCGCGTTCCCACCCAATGAGCGGCGGAGGAGGACCCATGCGGCACTCCATGCGACGCACACGCTTTCTCGTTATTGCTGTACTCATCGGCGCCTGCCAACACGGGTCGCGGGTCCAAGACATGCACTCGGCGACCTCGCCAACTGGCGCCCTCATCGAGCTCCGCTCCACAGCAAACGAATCAGTTGGCGAGTTGCTCGCCGTGGCGGACAGCGGCCTGTTTGTGCTCGACGCCTCGCGCGTTCTCTTTGCAAAGTTTGGCGTGCTCAAGAGTGCGCGTGTGCGCAACCTCGGCGCTGAATACATCGTCGGCGCGGGCACACCGAGCACACCGCAGCTGCACCGCCTGAGCGTGGTGTCTCGGTTCCCCGGCGGGATGTCCCGGGAGAACCTCGATGCGCTCCTACGGGCGTATTCCCAAGAACGCGTGGAAACCCTGCGATGAAGCTTGCGATTGGTCTGGCGATGGCGGCAGCGCTCGCAACTTCGCTGAGTGCGCAGCCCGCCCACGGCCATCCCGTGCTGGCAGAAACTGCTACCAACGAACGCGCCGCATTCTTCGATCGCTTGCGGCTGCTCACCAAAGTGTACGAAGATCGGAACGCGGCAATCCGGGCTGGATACCGCCGCATTGGCATCGATTTTCCGTCAATGGGCGAACACTGGGTCGACCCGTCGCGCGTTATTGAACCGCGCTTCGATGCGACCCGTCCCGCCATGCTCGCTTACACAATGGTCGACGGACGGCCCGAACTCGTCGGTGTCGTCTTTGCGATCGCACTCGCGCCAAACGAGACCGCTCCGTTACTTCCAGGAGCGGACGCGTTCTGGCATGAGCACAGTGGCTCAGTTAGTGACGAGGCGTTGTTGAGCGAGCATCGCACTTCGCCGAGTGACACCGCCGGCACTCGGGTCGCGGTACTGCATGCCTGGACTCACGTCGCGAATCCCGCAGGACCCTATGCGACGGAGAATTGGGCACTACCGTTCCGTCGACTGCACCTCGAAGTGCCGGTGCCGCTGCCGCTCCGTGCTGCGCGCGCCGTATCGCTGGCGACGAACGGCGGCGGTGAGGAATACTTCCGGATGTTGTTCCATGACAGTGCCTCCGTCGTGCGAGCGGCCACGGCCGCCAATGTCCTACTCGCGCACCGCAGTGACCCGGCTCGACTGAGCGCCGTCGACTTGAACGCCCTGGATGCGATCTGGAGGCGCCTGCTCGACGCGCTCTCTACGAACGCCGACGCTCTGGTCATCAGCCGCATGCGTGACGGATCGCGCTAGCCGGCGTAGATCCAAACCCACGCGCGCCACATTTCTGGCCGCCGCCGGTGGTGTGGCGGGCGCGACTCGCTCGCCGGTTTTGACAGGTCATCCGGAGCGGAGCGAGCGATACGGGTCATTTCGAGGGCGAAATCAAAATGCGCGCACTTCGCGGATACGACGAACTGTCCTGAGTTCTCCAATAGCGAACGGCGATAGCATCGGAATAGCCGTGCGCGCTCACGGCAGCGCGGCGCGAAAGGAGAATCGTGCCATGCGCCGCGATCGCCGGACACTGCGCGACCGACTTCAGCATGCACGAATCGCGATCGGCATTGCGTTCGAGCAGCGTTTGCCGGTCATAGACAGTGAACGCGATCCGATCGCCCGTCAGGTTCCGAAGATGCACGCTCGCGGAATCGACCCACACCTGCAGCGTGCCATCGCTGGTGCTCGCGCCCGGGTAATCCTGAGAGGGCAGG
>JALZAE010000444.1 GCA_030948535.1 Gemmatimonadota bacterium
GACGCGTCCCGCGGGCGGGACGCGCGGATCGTGCTTGCCCCACAGCGGCACATACGTCTGCGCCACCTGGTCGACGATGGAGTGGAGCGCCTCGATCGGCAGGCGGTCGCCCAGCGCGTCGGCATGAGTGGAGGCGAGTGTCGCTTCGGTAATGCGCATGGCTCTCCTCCTGGTGAACGTGTCGTGACGTCCAGGGAGCCAGGGCAAGACGTGCGCCGCGAAATCCCGATCGAGTCTTGTCGCTTGCCAATACTAACGCCTAGTTTTACTATTATCTAGTACAACTCCCCCGCACGAATGCCGTCCGCTCGCACTCGGGAATATGTGATTCGCTTCAGACTTCCCGAGGTTCTTGCGCGCCGAGGCTGGACGCCGTATCGGTTGGCACAGGAGACGGGCTTGACGGTGCCGACGGCGTACCGCCTCGCGAACCCGGGGCTTCGGTTCGGCCGCTTTACGGCCGACACCATTGAGAGGCTCTGCGTCGCCCTGGAAGTGCAGCCGGGCGAGTTGCTGCAGTGGGTGCCGGACATCAAGCCAAAGCCATCGTCCCCGAAGCGCCGACGCTCTCCGGCCGCGCGGACGCCGGCTCGCTCCGCCCGCTGATCGCCGTCGCACCAGTAGCACAATTTGCCGACCCCGGGGCCATAGGGCTCCTTCTATTTTTTCGCATCCGTACCGAACGAGAGGTGTCAATGGCCACTCCCCAGATCCTCGAGCGTAGCGTCGTGTCGACAGCAGGCCCAAAGACCGAGGCGATTGTCGCGCGCCGTTGGCGTGACATTGCGTCGCGCTACCATACGGAGCAGACGTGGCAGGGCGTCGTCCAGTTGGTGATCACGCTGGTGCCGTTCTTCGCGCTGCTGGTCGGGATGTACTGGTCGCTGCACGTGTCGTACTTCCTCACGCTCGCGATCGCGCCGGTTGCCGCGGGCTTTCTGCTCCGCACGTTCGTGCTCATGCACGACTGCGCGCACGGCTCCTTCGTTCCTTCGAAGCGCGCGAACGACATCATCGGCAACATCACCGGCGTATTGTCCCTGACGCCTTTCGGCGTCTGGCGCCGCGATCACGCCTTGCACCACGCGAGCTCGGGCGACCTGGATCGCCGCGGCCACGGCGACATCTACACACTCACCGTCCGGGAGTATCAGGCGCTGTCGCCCTGGTCGCGCTTCAAGTACCGGCTTTACCGAAATCCCGTCATTCTGTTCGGGCTAGGGCCGCTGTACCTGATGGTCAGCTCCAGAAAGAGGCCGACGGGACCCTCGGCCGGCGCGCACGGCGTCGCGAGCGCTCGGCTCACCAATCTCGCCATCGTCGCGCTGATCCTTACGCTCGGCTACTTCTTTGGCTTCGTGTCGCTGGCGCTCGTCTATTTCCCGGTGTTCACGATCGCGGGCTCGGCCGGCATTTGGCTCTTCTACGTCCAGCACCAGTTCGAGGAGACGTACTGGGAGCCGCACGAAGAATGGGATTACGGCGCGGCGGCGATGCGGGGCAGCTCGTACTACAAGCTCCCGCGCGTGCTCGAGTGGATGACGGGAAACATCGGCCTGCATCACGTGCACCACTTCGATCCGCGCGTGCCCAGCTACAAGCTCGGCAAGTGCTACGTCGAGAACGAAGAGTTCCGATGCGCGACGGTGCTCACGATTCGCCAGAGTCTTCGGAGCGCCACGCTCAAATTGTGGGACGAGGACGCCGGGCGCATGGTGGGGTATAGAGAGGCGAAGGAGTTAGCTGTTAGGAGCTAGGTGTTGAGGGAAATACGCCTACTCCTTTTTTCCTTCCTCATCATTTCAACCGGCGTAAGCGCTCCATGGCGCGGGATTCGCGCGGGTCGAGCTGGAGCGCTCGTTCGTAGTGGGACCGTGCACTCGCCTTGTCGCCCGTCGCTTCGTAGCCGGCGCCGAGTGCGGTATGTGCCGAGGCGGACTTCGGAAAGAGCTCCGCCTCCAGCGTGAAGATCGCGAGCGCTTCGGCTGACTTTCCGCGCTGAGCGAGCGCGCGGCCAATCTGATCCACGTTCCATTCGGCATCTTTGAACGCGTCGGGATTCTTGGCAACGGCCTCGTGTGCCCGCGCGGCGACCGCGGCCGCGCCGTCCCGCTCGACATGCGCGACGGCCGTATCGACATCGGCGTGGTGCGCGCGCGCGAAGTCGGTGTCCCATCCCGAGACCTCGACCGAGATGTCGACGCTGTCGGCCATCGTCGCGCTGCGCATCTGATCGCACCAGTCGTTGTATTTCGATCCGCCCATGATCGGATAGTCGGCTCGTGCCACGCGCACCGAGCCCGCGAAATCGACCAGCGTCGAGCCGTGCGGATCCGCCGTAGGCGGATGTATTGCGCGAAATGGAATCGCGATGTCCTTCGTCACACCGTGCATCGTGAGCGGACCGCGCACGGCGAAGCCCGCGCCCTGCCTGGCGACGCTGATGCTCTGAAAGATGATCGCCGGATACTTCGCGACATCGAAGAAGTCGGAGCTCTTGAGGTGCTCGTCGCGATGAGGCGAGCCGGAGTTGAGACTCGCCGCATCGATGACGATGGTGATCGATGATCTCGCCGGCTGGCGATCATCATACAGGATCGTCCCTCGCATGCCATCGAATCGTCCGCGCACCTTCGAACCGAGAAAGCCGATCGAGAATTCGACATCGGAGTGGCCCGCGTCCAGTCGAAATTCTCGCGGCTGCCCGAACGCGAGGGACGTGCGGGTCGAGCCTCGATCGGCTCACGCGCATCGACACGTCATCGCCATACGGATCTAACGGCTGCCGAGTCGAAAACCCTACACGAGAAATTCTTGTCTGTCGTTCGAACTACAGCGCTACCGTGACGGCGCGCGTTATTTGGCGTCCTCTCCTGTGAACAGGAGCCACATTCCTTTCGGAGTTTTTCGCGAATGAAAAAACGAAGCCCACCGCGGTCGTTGGCAGGCGCGATGGGCGGTTTGCCGAGACCGGTTTCGCCGCCGAAGCCACGCTCGCCGCAGGTCTCGAAGACGCGTCCGCCGTCCGTGTCAAAGCCGGCGACCGGCAAGCCACCCATCGCGAGGCCGACGAAGCCGGTCCGCAGCACGGCGCGCCGGCCGAATGTGACTCCTCCCGGGCGTTCCACCTCGGCGTGATCCGGCCGCTTGGCAACCAGCGGGAGTTTGTTCATCGCGGCGTCGGAACGCTCACGATGCCGGGCGCGGAGGTGCCACAGTGCGCGCGGCTTCTTGTCCCGTCCTCGCTCTTGCCGCCGCGCACGCAAGCACGAATCCGGCCGCGCCGCCGAACCACACCGGGATCTCCGATGGCGATGCGCCGAAGGTTATGGGGATCGCGGCGAGTCCCAGCGTGAGCGCGGCCGTCGCCGTGACGAGGGTGACCGGCGTTCGCCAACCGGCGAGAGCGCTCCAATAGCCGAGCGGCATGAGCAGCAACGCGATCCAGAATGCGGAGATTGCGTGGCTTCGTGCGGAGCCCAGCGTCACATCCTTCGGCCAAAGCAGCGACCAGCCAAGCTCCGGTGTGAGCGCTTGCGACGCATGCAATTGCTCGCCGCGCTTCATCGCGGTAACGGAGAGTCGCATGTGGCGTGCTTCACCCGCGATCGAGATGGGCGTGCTGTCGACCGTCCACGCGTTTCCGAGGAAGCTGATCGTGCTCGCGTCGAGTGGAACGGTGTCGTACAGCGGCCCGCGCAGCAGGAATCGCGTGATTCCCGGGAAGACGCCATCAATCGCGATACCCGGATTGCGAAGCCGAAGATCGCTGGCGCGGAGGCGCGCGCGAAACACCATGGCTCGGCCCTGCTGCGCGAGAATC
Source organism: Gemmatimonadota bacterium (assembly GCA_030948535.1). Classification (GTDB taxonomy): domain Bacteria; phylum Gemmatimonadota; class Gemmatimonadetes; order Gemmatimonadales; family Gemmatimonadaceae; genus JALZAE01. The sequence continues at coordinate 3,824 of JALZAE010000444.1, forward strand.
ACGATCTCCTGATTCTCGGCACCGAAGACCGTGACGAAGTCGGAGAGATAGACGAGCGGGATGGAGGGAGCGACGGTTGCTTGCAGCGCGATCCCGTCGCGGCCTCTGTTTGGCAGCGGGCCCGGCGTTATCGCTACGCCGTTCAGTGAAGAAGAAAGCGGCCTGCCGTGGTTGTAGGCGAACTGCACGCGCTCCGACTTCCACTGCAAGACGTACGGAGTCGCCGGCAGCACGGGAGTGAGGGCCCATTCCGTCACCGCCGCGACCGCGAGCCAGCCGGCAAGGGCAACGAACACCAGACGACGCGCGCGGTGACGCGATGGGAACAGCATCGATCGCCGCGACGCGCAGGCCCCAAGCGCGCCGCCAAGCGAATTCGCCAAGAAGTCGCCAATGCTGGCATCCCGTCCCGCGATGACGAAGTATTGCGCCGTCTCGATCGATAGGCTGGCGATCGCGCCGATGACCAACACGCGCGGTACGGGCACACCGGCGAGCCCGAGCCCGATGCCAAGTGGAGCAAAGAGCGCCATGTTGAGAATGAAGTGCGTCGTGCCGGTGTCGCCGCAGAGCACGCAGAGCTCCAGTGGACTGGAGCCGTTTCCCGATGACGACAGCGTCGCGGCGGCGATGCTCAACGACGCGATCGCCGCGATGATGATCCCCAGCCGTCGCTGTCCAGTCGGTGCGGCGATCTTGCTCTCGCTGGGCGGTCAGTGCGTCGGCGCGATCGGTCCCATTCCAACGCGGAATGGACCGGTCAGCCTGATTTCGGGCCCGCCTTCCGCGAGTTGCCACGCCTTGTACATGCCGAGGACGAGCGCGAACAGGCTCAAGAGCGCGACGAACACGCTGAACAATCCGCCGGCGAACGCCGCGACGAGCGGCAGCACGAGCAGCGTCAGCAGCGCGCCGCCGAGCACGGCGATCAGGCCGCGCACACCCGATGCCCTGCCTTGCCGAATGCCCCGCGGACGCGCCGCATCGCTCGCGCCGGCGGCGGCAACGCTCGAGTCGGCGATCGACGCCGCACTCGAGTCTTCAACCACCGCGGCGGGATCGCCCAGCGGTGCCGCGCGCCGCACGCCGGGTGCGTGCGCAATCGGTGCCGCGCTCCCGGCGTGGCGCGCCGCGCGCGATGCGTTCACGAGCTCGGCGACCGCGGGAGTGGCAAGGCCGATGCCGATCGCGAAGTAGGTGAGCACGACAGCCAGCAGTTGATAGCCCCAGCCACCAACGCCTTTCGTCGCCGCATTCACCGCCTTGCCCACCAAGTAGCCGATCGCGATGGCGCAGAAGTAGCGCGCGAAGCCCACCGTCAGTAGGACTGCCGCCATCAACACGATACCGGCGACCGCCGCGCCGAGTCCGTAAAGGATTGCGCGCCCCGCGGCCTTCACGCCGCTGCCGTGAGCGAGCGCGATGGAATACGGCTGCTGGCATCGCGCGCAGAGGGGTCGCTCGTTCAGCACGAAGTAATGTGAGCGCAATACGGTGCGGCACTCGGAGCACCAGATGCCCGGCTTTGGCGCGCCGCCGGCACCCGATGGCGTCATGTCATCGGGCGTGCGCGACTTCGCGCGCGAGTCACTTTCGCGCGGCTTGCGAGTGAAAGTCTCGAACAGCTCGTCTCCGCGGTCCGATTCCGGCTTCCGGTCGCTGGCCATGACACTCCACGCTGAGACAGAAGCGGAACGTACGCCTCCGCGCCTGGAGGAGCAACGACGACACGACCAATGGCACAGGCGATTCAATCGGCGCGGAGCGCGGTCGCCGGATCCACCGAAGCCGCGCGCCTCGCGGGGAGCAACGTCGCGACCAACGCGACGCCGATGAGCAGTGCGGCGGCGACGCCGAAGGTCATCGGATCGCGCGGGCCGATGCCGAACAAGAGGCTCGCCATCGCGCGCGAGAACGCTGCCGCGGCGAGCGCACCCACGATCACACCGCCGAGCGCGAGCCGCATCGCCTCACGCACCACGAGACCGATGACGCCGCCGCGACTCGCGCCGAGCGCAACGCGGATGCCGATCTCTCGCGTGCGCTGCGCGACGGCGAACGACATCATCCCGCCGATGCCGACCGCGGCGAGCACCAGCGCCACCACCGCGAAGATCGCCAGGAGCAACATGTAGAACTTGGGTTGCGATACCGAATCCGCGACGAGTTTGTCGAGCGGGCGCACGTCGGCGACGGGAAGCGACGCGTCGAGCGCATGCAC
>JALZAE010000493.1 GCA_030948535.1 Gemmatimonadota bacterium
GGCTTGAGCCGCGCGACCGAGAACATCGTCCCCGCGCCGCGCTGTAGGCCGCTCTTGTTGTAGTACGTGATCGGCAAGAACACTTCGACGCTTCCATAAATTCCGTCGTAGCCCGGAGCGAGTACGCCGATGACCGACATCGACCGCCCATTCAGCGTCAGTGTCTTGCCGAGGATGTTTCGATCGCCGCCGAACCGGCCTGACCACACGGCGTGGCTCAGTACCACCACAGGTTGCTCCGTGCCCGGCGTGCTCTCCGCGTCGGTGTACAGGCGGCCCATTGCCGCGTGAACACCGAGGATCTTGAAGACGTTCGCCGTCGTGAATTCGCCGACGAGACGGTCGGGCGTGTCCGTGCCCGTGAGGTTCACGCTGATGGGCCGCAGCAGGCCAATGTCGGTGAACGACCGGTTCCGCTGCTGAATGTCGAGGTAGTCCGGATAGGAGACCGCGCCCTGTGGGTTCCCGGCCGTCTGCCCCCACACCAACACGAGGCGATCGGGGTCGGGAAAGGGGAGCGGACTCAGCAGCACCGCGTTCACCACACTGTAGATCGCCGTGTTCGCGCCGATGCCAAGCGCGAGCGTCGCGATGGCGATCAGGGTGACGGCCGGACGCTTGCGAAGGGTGCGAATCGCGTAGCGCACGTCGTGCAACAGCATGTCCATCTGCTCTCCGGAATCAGGATGCTCGGTGCGCTCGGCCATGTGGCGGAGTGCGTCAATAGCGGCGTGGAAGCGCGACGGGATCGCGGTGGCGATGAAATCGCCAATCAGGTGACGCCACAGTCGGAACGGGCGGCCCGCGAAGCGCGGCTCGGCGGCGAGATCGCGGATGTGCTGCCGCATCTCGTCTCCGTGCTCGGCGCGGAGTGCGGCCGGATAGAGCCGCAGCAGCGCGGCGTACACGCGCTCTCCGACCGGCTCTCGGCTGCGGTTCATTATGCGGTGCGGGGCGCGTTGGCCGGACGAAGCACGCGCTTGGCGCGCGCTACGGCGACGAGATCGGCCATCCGAGCGCTCTCACTTTCGAGCGCGCGACGGCCGAAAGCCGTCAGGCGATAATATCGGCGCCGCTCATCATCGTTCTTGGCGGCGGGCCGGCGACGCGACTCTTCGATGAGTCCGCCCTTCACCATGCGCTGAATGGAGCCATAGAGCGTGCCCGGTCCGGTGCGGACCGCGCCCTCGCTCAAGCGCTCGATCTCCTGCGCAATCGCGTAGCCGTGGCGCTCTTCGTCGGCCAGCGCCAGCAGGATGTGCATGACCACCGGCGTCAGCGGCGGCAGATCGTTCGATGGAACGGGACGAGGCACGAGCGGCTCCGGTGGTATATCCGTTGGGAATGTATCCGTTACGGATATAAGTATACCGGAGTTTCACGGGCCGCAAGTGCGGGCTAGCCTCCTCGCACGTACCCTACGCTCAACCGTTCCACCGCGTCGGACTGCGCGTGGAACTGCACCGCGACTACCCAGCCGCCGACGATATACAGCCACGAGGGACCCTGTTCCTTCGTCGGCTCCCCCCACTTGGCGCGCACCGCTTCGTGCGGGTCGCCGACGCGGATGCCATCGAGCGCGGCCGCTTCGCGCTTGTTGGCGTTGATGATCGCGACGCCCTCAGCGTCGGTCACGGTCGCGGAGACTCCGCGCTTCATCCAGCTCAGCGAATAGGTGCCGAGCGCCAATGTATCGACCGCATCGGGCGCGCCGAACGCGGTGAGGAGGGCCGATTGCGATTGTCCGAGCGAGACGCGCGCGAATGCGGGCGGCTTGTCGCCGGCGGACCATGGAAGATGACCCTGCGCATGCGCGACGGAGGCGGAGGCGGCAAATACGATCGAGATCAGATGCTGGAGGGTGCGGCGGGACCACGCACGGCCTGAGAGAACTGCGCGTCGTTGCTCTTGAGGGACCGTAGCGTACGCCATGTCCGCCCGTCCCAAGGTGTCGACGAGAAACTGCGCGAGAACTTGCCCCTCGATATTCCGCGCACGTAGCGCCGCTGGATACCGAGGGGACGGGTTGCCCTCTTTCGCCAGCGCAGGCTTCTCCACCTCGAACTCGAAGTAGAACTGCTTCATCGACGAGGCCAGTCGGGCTTCGGATGGGAGAGCTGGACGGTCATCGAATCGAGAACGATCCGTACGACGCTGATCGTCGCGGTGTCTGGTCCGCCAAGCCCGGGCACTTGCGCTCCAAGCGACAGCGACGTCAACAGCACGCTCACGCCGGCGACGGCACATCGGATCATCGAGCCTCTCATGCGTGAATGACGATCAGGGCCGCAGAACGATCACGACCACCCTGTACGGATTCAGAAATCTCGACAACACACGAACTGGCTCTGGTGCGCCATCCTGTACCCTGAACGAAAATTGGTATCGGGCAAGCATCCGGACTTTCCGAGCATCGAGCTCGGCCGGAAAGAATCGGAACTCCTGAAGCGCTGCTCTCACCGCGTCGGGCTAGCACGTCGCCTTGGGTGCGCCGGTCCCGGAGCGCGGCGGGATAGCGCGGCGAGCGATTGCCCTCCATCGGCCACGCTGGCCGTTGAAGCTGAAGCTCGGAGTAGACATCGGCGCCGAGCGTGGGCACTGCGGTCGCCGGCTCACCATTAATCCCATCGCGCAAAAAGGAGAACAGCGCGGTGACGTCGACGGCGCCCAGGTATATGGTCAGCGCGGGGCGATCGACTGATGCTTTGAGGATGAAGCGCGGCCCGCTTGCATCTCGAACACGAATCAGCTCGAGCTTCCGCGTCGTGTCCGTGCCTTCGAGCCGAGCGACACCGTACCTGAGTGCATGCATGGAGGATGAGGCGGGCGCGGGAAGGGCGGGACAAAATGTCGAGCGTCTCATGCGTCGCCAGCGCGTGGCATCATGTCTCGATGGGATCGAATTCGCGCAGCAGCTTCGTCGTCTTCGCTTCGGAGATGCGGCTCAGCAGACGCTGCGCTTCGTGATCGTCTCGGAGGGTTTTGGTGAGCGTAATCGACGACCCGATGGTGAAGAGCATACCCATCCCCACGTAGCCCTTGATCCACGCGTCCACCGGCAGATAGCAAAGCCCGACCGTCGTCGCGCCGACGGAGATCGCGAAGCACGCACGCACGAAGAACAACCACGCGGAAGAGTCGCGTCGAATCGTCGGATGTTCATCCATTTCACACCCCGGTGCAGGTTGTGGGAGTTAGAACCGCACCGGAAAGTTGGGGTGGAGGACTAAGAGGCGGGATCAGTCAGATTACGTAGGACCACTGTGCTGCGGCCGTCGGCGGTCCTAGTTGCCCATGCTTACCTGCAGTGGCTCGCTGACGCACTTATCGTAACCGCGAGCGCCGCATTGCGACACTGCCAACCGCTCGATGCGCGCGCGCACGACGTCGGGATATCGCTGGCAATCGCGTGTGTTGGTGCCGCGAACGCAGCCGTTGTAGCGCAACAGTCCGCGGCGCACGCTGCTGTCCGTCGTCGATGAGTCATCCGCGCCATAGAGGTAGTGGCTGAGGATGAAAACGCCGTAGCGCAGGTTTGTCGCGTCATCGCGGAGGTTGGTCCCGAAGTGCTTTCCCAAGCTTCGCATCCAGGCGCGCGGATCGATCTGCATCAGGCCAATCGCCCCCACCTTCGATCGTGCCGAAGAGACGAGGTCGCCATTCTCCGTCATCAGGATCCCAAAGACGAGCGCTGGAGGCACGCGCCGCCGATAGGCCTCTCGAACCGCGAGTGTGGCGAGTGAATCAGCGCGGCCAGAATCCAGATTACCGGTGCGCAACAGGTCTTGTGCAAAGGCTCGCCGGTCGAGTTCGAACTGCGGCGAGTCATACGAGTCAGCGGCTAATGTATCAGCCCATGGCGCCATTTTCGTAACAGAATCGCGCCAAGACAGCTGGAGTACCACCGAACTTGGCGCCCCGATCTTTGCGGGATGCGCGTAAATCGCGGCCAGCACTATAGCGGTAAGTGCACTAATCGCCAGCGTCGCTTGACGCAGAATCGATCGAAGGGCCATCGTCCTCCTGACGCAATGGGGCGCGTCAGCGAGCAGAGGAATGCCTCGCGCGACACGTCACTGCCGAAAGGTACCCGTCCGCTCTCTAGGGCTCGCCGGAAAGGATTGCCGAGTCACGCCAGTGACTGAACCTCCGGTCAATCGCGAAGCGCGTTAACCCCTCGCAATCATGGATCGATCGGCGGCGCCCGGCTTTTCGGCCGAGGCCCATCCCTCCGATCATACCGGTGGGCATGATGACCCACCGAACTATCAGCGGCTCATCGAAGGTGGAGAACTTGGCGGTGCGCCAGTACTGACGCTTCAAGATCGCGTCCTTTGACATCGCCTGTTGCGCCTCTGGCTCCATGTGCGCGTGCAGGCTGTCGACCTGCCCCGTATAGAAC
>JALZAE010000506.1 GCA_030948535.1 Gemmatimonadota bacterium
CTGCGTCTCCGTCGGATCTCGTCGCGGGCGCGGCGGCGCTCAAGGCCGGCGTGCAACCGGCGACGCTGACGCGACTCCGCGCCGCGCGGCCGAAGGATCCGCTCGCCGTCGCCCTCGTGGTGCTCGCCGATCTCGTCGCGCGCGGGGTGCCGGCCGACACAGCGAGCAAGTTGATTCTCGCCGTCGCGACGACCAAGGCGGGTGACGAGGCGTTCGATGCGCTGCGCCGCGATGTCGCGCGCGACATTGTCGCGGGCGCGCCGCCACTCGTCGCCGCGGCGGTGCGGACGCAGGGAGTGCTCGGTACGAGCGCCGATGCCACAGCGGGGTCCGGACCAGGTTTGACATCGTCGTCGCCCAAGAAAAAACCCTGAGTGCGCTCGCTCCTCCGGTCGACCGTTCTCGCCGCGGCGGCGGCGGCGCCGGTCGCCGCCCAGGTCAGCTCGACGGTGGACGCGGGCGTCATTGGCGCGCGTTACGCCGGCGGTGACACGCAGGGCGGAGCGGTGCTCGCGCCCGCGCTGCGACTCCAGCAAAGTCACGCGACGCTCGACGCCGGCGGATCGGTCGCGACGTTCAACCGCGGCGCGCCGAACCTGCAGTGGTTCGTCGGCGCGTCGGCATTCACACCGGCGCTGTCGTTACGCGGCGCGCGATTCGCCGGCGAGATTGCCGCGGGCGCGGACGGCTACTCCGAAGAGAGCTTTCACGCGGGACACGCGAGCGCGTCGGGGCGTGCGCATCTCTACCAGGAAGATGGCGGCGTGTGGGTCGAGGGAGGCGCTGGGCGTGCGCGTCGCGAGGACGCGTCGGGATCGCTGTTGCTCGGCGGGCTCGGCGCCTGGTGGCGCACCGGCCCTGCCACGCTGACGCTCGCGCTCACGCACACGCGCTACAACCCGCGGCCGAGTGATCTCGACCCGTCGCTCGCCACGCCGCGGGACGCATTTACCGATGTCGGCGCCGGCGTGCAGTGGTCGAAGGGACTGCTCGATTTCGATGCCGGCGCCGGCGCGCGCACCGCGACGACGCAGAGCGCGCTGAGTGCGTGGGGAACCATCACGGGCGCCCTGTGGCTCGCCCGGAGAACGGCGGTGATCGTTGCGCTGGCGCAATCGCCTGAAGATCCGACGCGCGGTCTGAACGCGGGCGCATCGCTGTCATTCGGGATGCGCATCGGCTCGCGCGCGCCGCGCCGCCGCGTGCTACCCCGGGAGCAGATGTCACCGCCGCGCGACTTCGTGCTCGGCGGCGACGAGCGTGGAGAGTCGACGATCCGCGTCGAGCTGCCCGGTGCGCATAAGGTCGAGCTGATGGGCGACTTCACCGACTGGACGCCCGTAGCGCTGGCGAGCGCGAACGGTCGCGATTGGACGGTGGCGCTGCCGCTCCGCCCCGGCACATATCACGTCGTCGTGCGCATCGATGGCGGCCCGTGGCGCGTACCGCCGGGCTATCCGTCGACGGACGATGAGTTCAGCGGGAAGGTCGGGCTCGTGGTCGTGCGGTAGCGGCGACCGAGGCTAGCAGAGCCATCAGGCGGCGCGGTAACATTCCCGGTCTCTCGACCGATTGGACCGTGCATGGCCGTGACATTGCCTCGTTTGCTCAGCGCCGCGCTCATCGCGGCCCTCTCCGCCGCCGCGATGGGTTGTCCGCCCTCGCCGGCCATCGAGCGCGTGAACGAGACTGTCGGACGGCCGGCGCTGCAGACGCGCGCCGAGCGCTCGAAGTTCACCGAGACGTCGCGCTACGCCGACGTGATGGCGTTCATCGATTCGCTGAAGGTGCGCAAGGCCGCGATGTGGGACACCTCGTACGGCGTTACGACTGAAGGGCGCGCCATCCCGTTCATCGTGCTCTCGCGGCCGCGCGTGATGAACGCCGAATTCGCGCACCGGCTCGGCCGGCCCATCGTGTACGTGCAGGGAAACATCCACGCGGGCGAGGTAGAGGGAAAAGAAGCGCTGTTGATGTTGATGCGCGATCTGTCGGCGCAGGCGTCCCCCGGCATTCTCGACTCCATCGTCCTGATCGTCGTGCCGATTTACAACGCCGACGGCAACGAGCGGTTCGCGGCGCAGGAACGCAACCGTGGCGAGCAGAATGGGCCCGAGCTGGTCGGCCAGCGTCCGAACGCGATGGGGCTCGATCTCAACCGCGACTACGTGAAGGCCGAAGCGCCGGAGACGCGCGCGTCGCTCGCCGCGTTCAACGCATGGGATCCGGATGTATTCGTCGACCTGCATACGACGGACGGCAGCTATCACGGCTATGCGCTCACCTACGCGCCCTCGCTGTCGCCGGCCGCACCGCTGGGCGATTTCACCAGAGAGCTGCTGCGCACGCTGCGGTCGCGGATGCGCGACCGGCATCGAACGGAAGTCTTCGACTACGGCAACTTCGATCGCGGCTTTTCAGCGATTCAGGATTCGGCCCCGAAGGGCTGGCACAGCTACGAGCATTTGCCGCGCTACGGCACGAACTACTACGGGCTGCGTGGACGCATTTCGATTCTCAGTGAGGCGTACTCGCACGATCCGTTCGAGCGCCGGGTGCGGTCGACGTACGACTTCGTGCGTGAGCTCCTGGGGCTCGTCGGCGATCGCGCGTCGGCCATCCGCGCCGAGCGCGGCCGGGTGGAGAGCGCGCTCACCGGCGACCTAACGGCGAATCGCGGCAACTCCGGTGGAGAGCAGGGCGGCGGCATCGCGCTGCGCGCCGCGCTGAGCGAGCCGTCGCACAGCGAAGCGATTCTCGTCGAGCAGCTGGCGCGCGTCGCGGACACGACAGTGCGCAGCGAGCCTGGCGTGCGCCGCGGCTATCGGCGGCTGGGACGTGTGACGCCGGTCGTCATGCCGGTGTTCGACCGCTTCACTCCGACGCTTCGCCGTAGCTATCCGCGCGGCTACATCATCCCGGCGAGCGACACCGCCGCGCTGCGCGTGCTTCGGCTGCACGGCGTTCAGATGCGCGTCGCGCCATCGACGACCCTGATGACGGAAGTGTTCGACATCGATTCGATCGCGACGTCGGCGCGCGCGTTCCAGAACCATCGGGAGATCTCACTCACCGGCCGTTGGCGGAGCGAGCGCCGCGCGATGGCCGCCGGCTCCTACATCGTCGATACGTCGCAGCCCCTCGGCCTGGTGGCTTTCTACTTGCTGGAGCCCGAGAGCGACGACGGTCTCGTCACCTGGAATTTCTTCGATGCGGAGCTCAAGAAGGGCGGTGAGTTCCCGATTCTGAGGGTGCTCGATGCCTTACCGCGTTAGAGATAGTGGGTTTCCCCACGCCCCCAACCCCACACCCGACGGCCGGCGCTAAGGATGCTTCGCCAAACTTTTCTATTCCTGTCGAACCAGCAGCAGGTCTTCAATTTCATCCGCAATAACTCGCTGGCGAAACGGTTCGCGTCGCGCTTCGTGGCCGGGGAAACGTTGGAAGAGGCGCTGACCGCGGTGAAGGCGCTGAATGCCCGCGGCATCACGGCCTCGCTCGACCTGCTTGGCGAGAGCGTGCGCAACGAGCAGGAGGCGCGCGCGGCCGGTCGGGAGTACGTGCGCATGCTCGATCGGATCCAGGAGCGGAAGCTCGACGCGAATGTATCGGTCAAGCTGACGGCGATGGGGCTCGACATCAGCGGAGATCTGTGCGCCGAAGTGATGCACGACGTCCTCGAGCGCGCGCGGCAGTATCGGACCTTCGTGC
>JALZAE010000190.1 GCA_030948535.1 Gemmatimonadota bacterium
GCCGGAGGCATTGGCCCGTCTGCTGGCACCGCCGCTGCTGCTCTTCGCGTGGGTGAGCACCCCGCTGACGGCGCTCATCGAAGTATCGTCGCACATCGTGTCCCGCCATGCACGCGATTCGGCGACGACCGAGGACAACAACGCGCCGTCGCCCGACGAGCTGCGGCAACTCGTCGAGCGCAGTGAGGAGAGCGGCGCGCTCCAGCCGCAGGATGCCGATCTGCTGGAAGGCGTGTTCGAGTTCTCGGAGAAGAACGCCGGCGAGGTCATGACGCCGCGTACGGAGATCGTAGCGCTGCCGCTAGACTCGACGATGGAGGACGCGCTGAAGGTGGTCGAGGAGACGGAGTTCTCACGCTTTCCGATCTACGACCATTCGATCGACGACATCGTCGGTGTACTGCTCGCGAAGGATTTGTTGCCCATCTTGCACCATCCGCCGGCGGAGTTCTCGCTGGTGAAGGTAATGCGGCGGGTGCACATCGTGCCGGGCACGCGCGAGGTCGAGGAGGTGCTGGCCGACTTCAAGCGGCTGAAGGAGCACATCGCCATCGTGCTCGACGAGTATGGCGGCACCGCGGGGCTGGTGACGATGGAGGATCTGCTCGAGGAGATCGTCGGCGAGATTCTCGATGAGACCGACGAGCGCGAGCCGGCGATGGGCACCGCGCGCACCGGCGAGATCATCGTGCCGGGCGAGACGAACATCGGCGAGCTGAACGAGCATTACGGGCTCGCGGTCCCCGACGCCGATCACACGACCATCGGCGGATTCGTGTTCGGCTCGCTCGGGAGATTGCCGCGGCCGGGCGACCGCGTCGCGGCGGGTGGCGCGGTGTTCACGGTGCGCGCCATGGATGGCCGTCGCGTCGGCACGCTCTCGGTCGAGCTGCTGTCGACCGGCCTCGAGCAGGACACGACACCCGAGCCGCAAGCACACGACGGCTGAGCTTCGACCGGCGCCTGCTACTGGGGGCGGCGCGTCGGACCGCGGGGCAAGAGCTGCGGCAGGTTTGCCAGCTCGAACGCCGTGGCCGCCATCACCGTCGCGGCCTGCTTCAGATCATCGACCACGGCATAGTCGAAGCTGTCGATCTGCGAGTGATGCGTGTGGTCGTAGCCGCGTGACAGCTGATCGTAGTTGAAGCCGGGCACTCCCGTGAACATGAACGGGAGATGATCGGTGCCGCCCTTGTTGCGATGTTTTACGTCGAAGGGACCGAGGTCGGCGATAGGCGCGAACAGGTCGCGCCACATCGCCTCCAGCTCGTCGCGTCCCTGCAGCGACATCCCGTCGATGCGCCCGGTGCCGTTGTCGATCACGAGCGCGGCCTGATACTTGGGCAATTCGCGAAGATGATCGCGCACATAGTACGATGAGCCGAAGAGCCCCTCTTCTTCCCCACTGAACAGGACGAACCGAATGGTTCGCTTCGGGCGCGCCCCGCTCGCCTTCAACACGCGCGCCGCCTCGAGCACGGTCATCGCGCCGGCGCCGTTGTCGGTGGCGCCGGTACCAAGGTCCCATGAATCGAGATGGGCGCCGATGAGCACGACCTCGGCGGGATGCTCGGTGCCGCGGATCTCGGCGATCGTGTTGTCGGCGGTCTGCGGACCAGTCGTGATGAAGGAGTTCTCCACCGACGCCTCGATTCGGACGCGCTCGCCCATGGCGATCAGGCGATGCCATTGGGTGAAAGTCTCGTGGGCGACGACGATGCGGGGCGCGGCGAGCATTTCCTCCGGCGAGCCGCTCATCGTCAGCAGCGCATAGTCCTTCGCGCCGTCGATGATCGTACCGGCGATCCCCTCGTGGATGAGGAGCGAATCACGACGCTCCCGATACCGTGTCTCTTCTTCGTTCTTCGGGGGGGCGAACACAAATTTGCGCGCTTCGCGCAGCGGGACGGAGTCGGCAGCGGAAAGCGGCGGACCGTCGGGATCGGGAAATGGCACCGGCGCGCTCGTCATCACCCACGCACCGGCCAACTTGCCCGCGAACTTTGCGGCGAATTCCGCCCGCGTGGTGGCGTCGACGTAAACGACATCACCAGCGAGGGGCCCCTTGGTCCCCGGCGCCCATGCCCAAGAAAAACCGGCCAGCCATCGCTCGTGCGGCAAGAGCATGCGAAGCGTCGTCGGGCCGCGCCGCCACGACGGCCCGAACTCGAAGGGCTCGCGCCACGAGCTGTCGGCGCCGTACTCGCGGAACTTCGCGCGCGTCCACTCGTTGGCGCGCGCCATCGCCGGCGAGCCGGTCAGCCGCGGGCCGATGACGTCGGTGAGGTATTGCAGGTCCGCGCCGACGCGAGAATGCGCACCCATGCCTTCCTTCACGATCGCGCGCACCGCGCTCGAATCACTCGATGAGAGATGAACGCGAACGGTGTCAGGCCGCAGAGCGGGAGCGACGAGCGCGGCAATGACGAGTAGCGTGATCGGCATCTATGCGGGTTGCGGACGAGCGATGCGCGTCGCGATGCGGGCGCACTCGAGGGTCGCGTGAATGAAGCTCGACGGATCGGCGATGCCACGTCCCGCGATGCCGAGCGCGGTGCCGTGATCGGGCGACGTCTGCGGAAATGGGAGACCGAGCGTAACGTTCACCGCGCGGCCGAAGGCGGCGACTTTGATCGCGGTCATGCCGACGTCGTGATAT
>JALZAE010000524.1 GCA_030948535.1 Gemmatimonadota bacterium
AACCGGAATGCCGCGCGCGATGCGGGCAATCTCATCCTCGCTCAGCGTCTCGACGGGCAGCGCCGGAAGAGCGCCGAGCGGGGGCAGTACTTCGGCGCCGCCCGCGCGTAGCGTCTCGAGCGTCGGCGCGCCCTGCACCGACAGCGATCCGCTAGAGGTGCGCCTGAGCGCCGACAGATGCGCGGCGCTCCACGTCGCGCGGCCGAGGTCGCGCGCGAGCGCACGGATGTAGGTGCCACCGCCGCAGGAGATCACGACGTCGAGCTCGTCGCCGCGCCAATCGGCAATCTCCCACGAGTGCACGCGCACGTTCACCGGCGCGAGCTCGAGCGCCTCGCCGATGCGGGCCGCGTCATAGGCGCGGCGGCCGTCGACGCGTTTGGCAGAGTACGCGGGGGGAACCTGCGAGATCTCGCCGGTGAGCGACGCGATCGCGGCGCGCACATCCTCGATCGCGGGCGCATTCGCGGTGCGCACGACGGCGCCGAGCAAGTCGTCGGTGTCGGTTTCGGCGCCGAAGCGGATCGTCGCCTCATAGATCTTTGGCTCGCCGTCGAGATACGGGAGCAGGCGCGTGGCGCGGCCGAGCAGGAGCACGAGAAGCCCGGTGGCGAAGGGATCGAGCGTGCCGCCGTGGCCGATGCGCGACTCGCCGAACGCACGGCGCGCGGCGAGCACGACGTCGTGCGAGGTGACGCCGGCCGGCTTGTCGATCAGCAGCAGGCCGTCAATCGATCGGATCCTCGTCGGCGACCGGCGCGCCATCCTTGATCTTGGCGAGCAGGGTCTCGATGCGGGCCGCGCGCTCGACGCTGCGATCCTCGCGAAACTCGATCTCGGGCGCGAAGCGGAGCGTGAGCGCCTTGGCGATGCGCGAGCGGAGATGGCCCGTCGCGCTGACGAGTCCTTCCATCGTCTTCTTCCGCTCGTCGTCCGTGCCCATGATGCTGACGAAAATCTTGGCGTGCCGCATGTCCTGCGTCACATCGACGGCGGTCACGGTCACGAGGCCGACCACCCGCGGGTCTTTGATGTTTTCAGTCAGGAAGGTGGCCGCGAATTCTCGGATCGATTCGGAGAGGCGGTCAGCACGGCGAGGATTAGGCATTGAAGGGCGGACGTCAGACGTCAGATGGAAGATGTCAGCGACTGCGCACAACTGCGCGCACTGAGAATAGTGGCGATCACAAAAAGCTCGTAACCGAATCGATGATTCGGCAGCCGGGGGCGCTGGCGACGAAGGTGTCAACCGATGTGAGCACCGATTCGGCATGACGGCGGTCGGTGGCGACGAGACATGCGGTCAGCTCGGCGCGCTGCCACGTGTAGTGGTGCGCCGTCTCGGCGACGGACACGTTGAACTCGTTGTGCAAGCGATCCTTCAAGCTCTTGATCACGGAGCGCTTGTCCTTGAGTGAGTGCGACGCGGGAAGCTGCAGGTCCCACGAGACAATGCCGATCACCACGAGCGGGCTCCGTCACGGCATGACGCTCGCCGCTAGGCGAGCGTGCGCGCCACTTCCTCCGTCCGGTAGGCTTCGATCACGTCGCTGACCTTGATGTCGTTGAAGTTCTCGATGCCGATACCGCACTCGAATCCGTCTCGGACTTCCTTCACGTCGTCCTTGAAACGCCGGAGCGAGCTGATCGTGCCGTCGTAGACCTGCACGCCGTCGCGAATCACGCGCACTCTGCCCTGGCGGTTGATCACGCCCGCGCGAACCGAGCAGCCCGCGATGACGCCGATCTTCGGCACCTTGAACAGCTCGCGCACCTCCGCTTCGCCCGAGATGACCTCGCGCTGCTCCGGTCGCAGCAATCCTTCCAGCGCCGCACGGACGTCGCTCACGGCTTCGTAGATCACCTTGTACAGCTTGATCTCGACGCCCTCGCGCTCGGCAGCGGCGCGCGCGTTGTTGTCCGGGCGAACGTGGAATCCAATGATGATCGCGCCCGACGCCTTCGCAAGGAGAATGTCGCTCTCCGTGATGGCACCGACCCCGCGATGCACGACGCTGACCTGCACCTCGGCGTTCGACAGCTGGCCGAGTGCGTCGGCGAGCGCTTCGGCCGGACCGCCCTGGTCCGCCTTGATGAGCAGGTTGAGCGCGCGCTTCTCGCCGGCGGGACCGGACGAGGACATGAAGTCCTCGAGCGAGACCACGCCCGCGCGCGTCGACCGGCGGCTCTTCGCTTCACGATCGAGCCGCTCGCGCGTCTGTGCGATGCCGCGTGCTTCCGTCGCATCTTCGACGACGACGAACCGGTCGCCCGCCATCGGCACGCCGGTGAGACCGAGCACCTGCACCGGAATCGCCGGACCCGCGAGCTTCACCGGGCGGCCGCGCTCATCGAGCAGGGCGCGCACGCGTCCGGAGTAGAGCCCGACGATGAAGTCGTCCCCGACTTTGAGCGTGCCGCTCTCGACCAGCACCGTCGCGACCGGGCCCTTGCCCGCATCGAGCTGCGCTTCGACGACCGATGCCGTCGCGCGCTTGTTCGGATTCGCCTTGAGATCGAGGATGTCGGCTTGGAGCAGCACCTGCTCGAGCAGCTCCTGCACGTTCGTCCCCTTCTTGGCCGAGATCGGCGTGGAGAGCGTCGTGCCGCCGAACTCCTCGAGCACCACGCCTTCCTGCAGGAGATCCTGCTTGACCTTCTGCACGTTCGCCGCGGGCAAATCGATCTTGTTGATCGCGACGACGAGCGGCACGCCGGCGTTCTTGGCGTGCGAGATGGCTTCCTTCGTCTGCGGCATTACCTGGTCATCCGCGGCGACGACGAGCACGACGATGTCCGTCACCTGCGCGCCACGGGCACGCATGGCGGTAAAGGCTTCGTGGCCCGGCGTGTCGAGGAAGGTGATCTGGCGGCCATTTGGCAGCGAGACGTGATACGCGCCAATGTGCTGCGTGATGCCACCGGCCTCGCCCGCGACGACGTTCGCCTTGCGGATGTAGTCGAGCAGCGAGGTCTTGCCGTGATCGACGTGGCCCATGATGGTCACGATCGGCGGACGCGACTCGAGATTCTCCGGGAGCTCGACGACCGCTTCGGCATCATCCGTCGCGGCGTACTCGGCTTCCTTGACCGCCTGGAATCCGAACTCGCCGGCGATCAGCTCGATCTGGTCGAAGTCGAGCCGCTGATTGATCGTCACCATCAATCCGAGATTCTTGAACGCGAAGGCGACGATCTGCGTCGCGGGAATCTTGAGGATCTCCGCGAGCTCGCTGACCGTGATGAACTCGTTCACGCGAACGAGCTTCTTTTCGCGCTCGGCTGCAGCGGCGCGCTCGGCCGCGACTTCCTCGCGATACGACGAGTCGTCGGCGCGACGCGGACCGCGGCGCGCGGCCGGGCCCGAGAGCGCCGCCATCGTGCGCGAGATGTTCGCCGTCACCGCTTCCTGGTCGACGGAGCCGCGCTTGCCCTT
>JALZAE010000561.1 GCA_030948535.1 Gemmatimonadota bacterium
GCCCCGCGCCGGGCGCTCGCGTTTTGGGCGCTCGTGCCGAAGCGCGCTTCCGCCGTGCCGTTGGAGGCGCGTGACGGGCACATCGCCGTCGCGGCCCAACGCGAAGGTGCGGGTCGCGTCGTGCAGATCGGCTACGAGGATACCTGGCGGTGGCGGATGTCCGGAGATGAGT
This sequence comes from Gemmatimonadota bacterium, assembly GCA_030948535.1. Taxonomy (GTDB): domain Bacteria; phylum Gemmatimonadota; class Gemmatimonadetes; order Gemmatimonadales; family Gemmatimonadaceae; genus JALZAE01. The sequence continues at coordinate 173 of JALZAE010000561.1, forward strand.
CGGCGCCCGCGGCGCATCGCGCGTGGTGGTCGGCGCTGGTGTCATCCGCGGCGTATCGCGCCGCCATCGCCATCGCCGCGCCAAGTGCTGACGCTGCGCCACTGGCCCATCTCGTCGCCGCCCTCGGGCCGCCGAGCGCGCTACCGAACGAGTCCAAGGCCCCGGCGAATCCTGGAATTCGCGCGTGGCTGATCGTCGCCGCGGTGATGCTGCTGCTCGCCGAGTGGGCCTCCCGGCGCATGCGTGGAGAGGTGTGAGCGAGAATGTCTGTTGCCTTCATTTCGCATTCCGACTGCGGCTTCCACGACACCGGCTGGAATCATCCCGAGCACGTCGGCCGGCTGCGCTCGATCACGCGCGCGCTGCGCAACAATTTCGAGCTCTTCGGAGCGGTCGAGCATCTCGAGGGACGACATGCGACCGAGGAGGAGCTTGCCCTCGCCCACGACCCGCGCTACGTCGCCGGCGTTCGCGCGTTGGCGGAGTCGGGCGGCGGCGCGATCGATGCCGACACGATCGTCAGTACGGGATCGTGGAGCGCGGCGCGGGCGGCGGCCGGATGCGTGCTCGACGGCGTCGACATGGCATTCGATGGGCGCGCGGTGCGCAGCTTCTCAGCGGTGCGCCCACCGGGCCACCACGCGCTGCGCTCGCGCGGAATGGGATTCTGTCTCTTCGGCACTGTGGCCATTGCCGCGCACTACGCGCGCGCGAACGCGCTCGCCGAGCGCGTGCTGATCGTCGACTGGGATGTGCACCACGGGAACGGCACGCAGGCGCTCGTCGAACACGAGCGCGACATTCACCTTGTGTCGATGCACCAATGGCCGTGGTACCCGGGCACCGGCGCAGCGGAGGACCACGGGACGGCGGGCAGCGTGTGGAACATCCCAATGCCCGCCGGCCTGCCGCCTACCGATTATGTCGAAGCACTCGAGCGCGGCATCGACGCCGCGACCACATCGTGGACACCGGACATCGTGCTGATTTCGGCCGGCTTCGACTCGCTGCGCGGTGATCCGCTCGGCGGATTCACGCTGGAGATGGAGCACGTGCGCATGCTCACTCGCTCACTTGTCGCGCGCGCGGAGAGATGGTGTGGGGGCCGTGTCGTGAGCTCGCTCGAGGGCGGGTACCATCCCGATCGGTTGGGGGAGGCGTGCGTCGTACACCTCGCCGCGCTGACGTAGGCGTGCGCCGGACGGCGTGCGCCTACCGCCGCTCGCGATCACTCCTCGCGTTACGCCGCACGCCGCGCGTCGGCGCGAAGAGTCCGCCGAGGGTGCGATAGTGCTCGACCGAAACGGCCAGCGCGCGCTTACCCGCGGCTGTGATCTCGTAGTAGCGACGGGGAGGCCGCTTGGCGCGCTGCGCGGTCGAAGCGGCCTCCCATGACGATCGCAGATAGCCTGCCTTTTCGAGCCTGCCGAGGATCGGATAGATGGTCCCGCTCGCCATGCGGGTGGCGTCGATCACATCGAAGCCATGGCGCACGCCGTCGGCAACGCTTTGCAAGGTGGCGGTCGCCGCCAGCGACAGCGGCTTGAACGCAGACATGTTCTCCGCACAGAGCGCGTAGGGTCGCTACCTATGTAGCGCCACGACCCATAGATGGCAAGGACGGGCAAGCATTGGAGGTGATCGGCAGGCTGAGGTGCGCCACGCGTCGCGTGGCTCGCGATCCGGTAAACACATGGGTCGCCACAGGCCTAGCAAAATCAAGGTTAGTGGCACATAATTCGGCTCGACGCGACACTGCGTATCGCACTGTGACATCGCAGTTTGGCGTTGGTTACGCCGCGGGAGCGCAAGTGCGCGCCGCATCCATGGGATCCTTCCGCGCCGATGACGCGTTGAGTCTCGGCAGCCGAACACTGTTCTTCTCCGACGCCTGGTGCACTAATGGCAAGACGACGCCGCCGTTCGAAATCGAATAC
>JALZAE010000206.1 GCA_030948535.1 Gemmatimonadota bacterium
GCGTGACGACGTGACCCGCGGCGACGCTGTCGCGCATCCCGGGCGCGCCACTCGACTCCACGCCGATGATGCGCACCTGCGGATTGCGCGCTTTCATTGCCAGCGACACACCCGAAATGAGTCCGCCGCCGCCGATCGGCACGATGACGACATCTACGTCCGGAAAATCGTCGTGCACCTCGAGACCGAGCGTGCCCTGTCCGGTGATGAGCTGCAGGTCGTCGAACGGATGGATGTACGTGTATCCACGCTCGGCGACGAGCTCCTTCGCTTTGTCGTTCGCCTCATCCCAGATCGTGCCGTGTAACACGACCTCGGCGCCGTAGCCGCGAGTGGCGGCGATCTTCGATGGCGTTGCGTTCGCCGCCATGACGACGACAGCCTTGATGCCGTAGATCTTCGCCGCCAGCGCCACGCCCTGCGCATGATTGCCCGCCGACGAGCAGATCACGCCGCGCGCGCGCTCGTCGGCGGTGAGATGCCGGAACTTGTTGAGGGGGCCGCGAATCTTGTACGAGCCGGTGCGTTGGAACATCTCCGCCTTGAGCCGGACCTCGAATCCCGTGCGCTCGCTCAGCATGCGCGACGGCAGGAGGGGCGTGTGATACGCATGCTTCGCGATGACGCGCCGCGCATCGGCGAATTCCTCACTCGTGATCGGCGCCTGCAACACTTCCATCGATCCTCCGCTGGTTACGCGACCGTGCTCATCGACGGACGCATCTTACGGAACGCCGGAAGGCGCGTCCATACCGGCAGCGTGCGCCGTTTTCCGCGCGGGCGATGCAAGCAAATCCCGAAACGCGTCGCGAATCGCGCAAGGACGTTCGTGTCCGCTCGAATGGCACGAGGTTGTCGTTCGGCGCGAAGCGCTAGAGAAGCCGTGCATCGTTCCGCAACTGACTACGATTCCGCAAACAGCGCGATGCCACTGCGCGAACGAAAAATCCTACGAGGCATCATCGGCGTTCGGTCGGAAGGCGGCGGAGGACACTGCTCGCCGGCTCTGACATCAGTACACACCGACCGTTTGGGCGCCGGGAGTCAAACGTGTTGGCAGGTGTCAGCATGTGTCAGCGCGCGCAACTACGGGACGTGGCATTGGCACCTGACACGGCGCCGTGCGCACAACTAGTTTTGGGTATGGTCGACATCATGAAAATGATGCAGCAAGCTCAGGAGATGCAGGGCAAGCTGCAACAGATGCAGGAAGAGCTGGCGGGGCACACCGTCATCGCCACGAGCGGCGGAGGCATGGTCACGGTCACCGCGAACGGGCAGGGGCAGGTGAAGGCGATCAAGGTCGACAAGACCGTCGTCAATCCCGACGACGTCGAGATGCTCGAGGATCTCCTCCTCGTCGCCGTCGCCGACGCGCAGAAGAAGGCCGTCGAGCTGGCGCAGGATGAGATGAGGAAGCTCACCGGCGGCATGTCGCTGCCGTTCAAGCTTCCGTTCTAGCTCGGTCCGGCCCGTGTCGGCGATCGACGAGCTGGCGGCGGAGCTGAGCAAGCTTCCCGGCATCGGGCGCAAGACCGCGCTCCGCCTGACCTACCATCTGCTGAAGCAGCCGCCGGAACAGAGCCGGCGTCTCGCCGCCGTGCTCGACACGCTCGCCGAGCGTGTGCACCGCTGCACGGTCTGCAACAACCTGACGGAAGAGGATCCCTGCGCGCTCTGCCGTGATCCTCGCCGCGATCACGCGATCATCTGCGTGGTCGAGGAAGCGGCGGACATCGGCGCCATCGAGCGCGCGGGCGAATTTCGCGGCGTCTATCACGTGCTCGGCGGACGGCTCTCGCCGCTCGACGGCGTGAATCCTGAAGACCTCGCCATTCAGGGACTCTTGAACCGGGCGGGGGGAGGGGACGTGCGGGAAGTCATCGTGGCGACGAATCCATCGCTGGAGGGAGAGGCGACCGCGCTCTATGTGCAGCGGCAGGTGTCGCCTCTCGGGCCCGTCGTGACGCGGATCGCGCGCGGGATTCCCGTCGGCGGCGACCTCGAGTACGCGGACGGTGTTACCAT
>JALZAE010000681.1 GCA_030948535.1 Gemmatimonadota bacterium
GTGCCAGCGCGCGCGGGGTAGTGGCGGTCCGGCACCGAGTGCTGCGGCGAGCGCGCGGAACCGGATGACGAGCACATTGTTCGGACGGAGGAGATCGCTCACACTCACGTCGAAGGCGATGAACATCGACCGCGACGCGAGAATCTGCACGCCATTGAGCCAGACGTCCGCGATGGTGGCAAGGCCGCCGAACGCGAGCACGTACTCCGCGCTCGCCGGATCGCCATCGACGGAAAATCCGCAGCGGTACCACCAGTCGTCCGCATCGAAGTCGCGGGGCTGCGTCCAATCCCAATCGCCGGTAGCCCGCAACGCTGCGGCGGCTGTGCCCGGGACGAGCGCGTCCGACCAACGCGCGCGAGAGATATCGGGCCCTTCGGAGCCGGTCGCGGTGAGCTGCCATCCGTTCTCGAGCGGCGTGATCGCGTGCGTACTTACCGCGCGAACGCGCGTGATGCTCGGCCGCGCGCGCGCCATATCGAGCGCCCGCGCTGCGACACCGGCGCGCACCTGCTGCACGTCAGTCACGGAGCGTCGCATCGAGACGTCGCATCGATGTCTCCCACCGCGCGGCCATCTCGGCCAGAGTGGGCGCGAAATCGGTCGCGCGCTTGCCGCGCACGGCGCGCGCGAACGCGAACTGCAGCGCCTTCACCGACGTCGCGATGGCGTCGAAGTCGCTCGCGCTGCGACCGAGCTCGCGGCGCTCGGTGTTGTCCTTCGATTCGCCGAGCCAGCGCAGAAAGGTCGCCGCCATCTCGAGGCAGGCGCCACACTGTCGCAGCGTGGCGAACGCGTAGGGATGGAACGTTTCGAGCCCTTCGCCAGCGAGCCAGTCGACGTCGCGCGCGACTCCTTCGCCGTAGGCGATGAACGGATTCGCCGCCGGACGTCGCCCCAGATACTGGCTTGCGAGGGTGCGTGCTTCCGCGGCGAGCGATTGGTAGTCGCGACGCACGATGGCGTCCAGCTTCACGAGCTCGACGTACGGCGGCAACGTTGGCGTCGAGGCGAAGATGCCATCGAAGTCATCGCCCGCGAGCGTGTAGTAGCCGGAGTTGTGAAAGTACCCGAGCGTGCGTAGCCGGCGATCGATCGAGCGAACGGCGATCGACGTCTTCTCGTGCTGGGCGCGATGCGATGTGCCCGCCGTGTCCGGGAGGAACCAGGCGTCGACCTCGACGATCAACAGTCGTCCGCGCGCCACCTGCTGCTCGACGTGCTCGACGACCGGCCGCCAGATGCTGAGCTCCTGCACATCGACGCCGTACAGCGAGTAGAGATCGCCCAACGGATACTTGAAGAACGTCCACTGGTCGCCCTCGAAGTCGATGGCGAGCGTGAAGGCGAGTCCGGCAATCGGGTCGAGCGCGAGCGAGTGAAGGATCTCGACCCAGAGATCGACGTAACAGTTGGACTGCGGCCACGACCGACTGTCGTCGTGCAGCGCATGACGCGTGTAGCTCGCGGGATGGAGCGGCGAGAGCGACGCGGACCCAGTCGGAGTGCGCACGTCAGGTGGGCGACGCGTCGAGAGCCGACTGGACCGCGCATGGCCATGAGGCGGCATCGAGCCCATGCGTCCCGAAGAGCGCCAGCGCGATGCGCTCCAGTCCGAATCCGACGCATGCCGTATGGGCGATGTCGCCCGTGTGCGTGTGGACGCCGAACGCGCGTGCGAGATGATCGCCATGATAGTTGCACGACGCGAGCGCCGTGGGCGATGCGCCATCGGTCAACTGGTAGACGAGCTCGAACTTGAGCGACTGCTCGCGCTGGGTGGCGGCGAGCATCCGTCCGCGCCGTCCGAAGAACGGATCGTTTGCCGGGGCGACTGCAGCGTTGAGCCCGAGCGTGGCGAGCATCGCCTGTCCGCGCTCGAGCCACAGATCGCGAAACGCGCGCACGGTGTCGGGCTCACCGAGCCGCACGTGCTCGTGCATCCGAAAGGCCTGCATGCGCGCCGGGTCGTCCGACGGCTCTCGGCGAAAGCAGTACGACATCACGTCGACGAGACGGCCGCCGGCTGGTAGCGTGCCGGACGCCGCGGGATAGACCGGATAGCACGCCGCGGGCGTCAGCGCGACATCCGTCGGCGAGAGCGCGCTCGCCCAGTCCTCTCCGGCGTCGAGCTGGCGCAGCATCGCGTCGTGATTCTCCGGGCGACCGTCGAAGCTGTGGATGCAGCCCGCGAGGTGCGGAAACGATGCGAGGTAGCCGCTGCGGGCGAGATTCGCCCGCGGCAGCATCGGCGGGAACCGCATGACCTCGGGCTCATCGCCGAGTCCCATCGCCATCACGAATCGATCGACGCGGTCCACCGTCGCCTCGAATTGCGCGCCGCGGCCGAAGAGTCCCCGGACGCCGGTCGCGATGAGCAGCCCGTGCTCCAGCAGCCGCTCGCGGAGCGAGCTGATCGACTCGGGACGGGTCCCGGCGCTGGCCATTCTAGTCTTCCTTGTGCACGAGAAGCATCGCCGCGTTGGACGCGGCGATGCGGTCG
>JALZAE010000689.1 GCA_030948535.1 Gemmatimonadota bacterium
TTCTTCGACAGCACCGCCATGTAGAGCGCCCTCACCGGCTGATGCTCATACGACGACATGTCGAGCCACTGCGAGCTCAGCGCGAAATTCGTCGAGGCGAGGAACCAGAGATACTTGCCGCTGCCGTCCCACGCCGGCCAGGTCGCGTCGGCCAGACCGTCGGTGATCTGCTTCGTCTCCCCCGTCTCGACGTTGTAGGCGAAGATCGCGTGATAGAGCGATGGCAGCCGCTTGGAGTAGGCGACCCATTTGGAGTCGGGACTCCACGACGGATTGAGCGTGCGCTCGGGGACGAGCCACGGGTCGCCGCCGATGGTCTTCGCGGCGCCGCTCATGACGTCGACCACCCACAGTCGCAGATGCGTGTCGCTGAGTACGATGCGCTTGCCATCGGGCGACCAGCTCGGCGTGTAGTAGTGCGACGGCTCCGGGAGTGCGATCTCGCGCGCCGGTGTGATGCCGTCCTGCGATTCGATCATCAGCTTGTACTCGCCCGACTTGTCGCTGAAGTACGAGACGAACTTGCCGTCGGGCGACCAGGCCGGATCGCGCTCGGCGCTGGCGCTCGAGTTGGTCATGTTGCGCGCATCGCCCTTCTCGGCCGGGATCGTGAAGATCTCGCCGCGTGCTTCGACCGCGGCGCGCTTGCCGGTGGGAGAGAGCGCGAGTCCGGTGACGCGATTACCGACGTCCTTCCACTGCGTGCGCATCCAGGGGAAATCGCCGGCAGCGGTGATGTGCACGACGTGCTCTCGCTCGGTCTTTGGATCCAGCTCATGCACGTAGCCGCCCTGCTCGAAGACGAGCGCGCCGGCGCCGGAATCGAGCGTCTTCACGTCGAAGTCGGTGAACTTCGTCACCTGGGCGAGCTTCTTGGACTTGGTGTCGTACGACCAGACGTTGGAGACCCCGTCGCGATCGGAGAGAAAGTAGACGGCATCACCGACCCACACCGGATCCATGTCCTTCGAGTCGGTCCATGGCGGCGACGTGGTCTCGTACGTGGCGAGGTCGAGAATCCAGATCGCGCGGTTCTGGCCGCCGCGATAGTTGCGGCGCTCTTCGTCCCACGAATTGTTCATGCGATAGGCGAGCCGTTTGCCGTCGGGCGAGATCTTGCCCTGATAGGCGCGCGGCATCGCCATCGGCTCCTCGATGCCGCCGGCCGCCGGCACGGTGAAGAATCGCGGCATGCCGCTAGGCGCATCGGACGCGCGCGTGGTCGAGAAGACGATGGACTTTCCGTCGGGCGTCCATCCCTGCACGATGTCGGGTCCGGGATGCCAGGTGAGCCGGCGCGGCTCGCCCCCTTCGACGGCGACGACGTAGGCGTCCATGTTGCCGCCGTACTCGGCGCTGAAGGCGACCCACCTGCCGTCAGGCGAGAGCTTCGGACTCTCCGTCTGTCCCTGGAACGTCGTGAGCTGCCGGGCGACTCCGCCGGCACGGTCGACGACCCAGATGTTGTTGGCATACGCGAACGCGATGTGCGCGGCGCTGACGGATGGCGCGCGGAGCATGCGCGTCTGCGCGCCGGCGTGCAGCACGGGGATGGCGGCGAGCGCGGCGAGCGCAAGCACCGGGCGGAAGCGTGAGGGCTTTGTCATGGTGACGCGGGTCCGAAGGGGCAAGCAGAGAGGAGCGACATTGATAAATAGAAGGTGCCAGCTGTGCCGCGCCAGAGTCACTCGCGCGATGCGCGCACGCTCTGTAGGGTAAGGCCATGCCGTCGCGCCGCTCTCATCATCGCGCTCGCCGCGATCGTCGCGCCCGTACTGTTCGGCGCGCGCGTCGAGTCTCGCGCGCCGACGCTGTTCGTCCGCGTGATCGACAGCGCCTCCAAGCAGCCTCTGGTGAACGCCGAAGTGATCGATCTCGCGTCGAAGCTCGACCGCTTCACCAATGAGAGCGGTGAGGCGAGGATTCCCTGCCGGCGAGCGGCCGCCTGCATCTTCGTGTGCGGCAGATCGGTTTTCGCTTCGCCGATCGTCAACTGGTCCGCGACACGATCTCGGTCGGAAGTCGACACGATCACCTTCACGCTGCCGCGCGTGACCTATGTGCGGCCCGATGTCGTGACCAAGGCGACGACCCATTGCGTCGGCGACGCGGATGCGGCGTCACAGGTGCTGTCCATCGCGGTGCTCGATCAGCTGCTGGTCGCGATGTGTTGGCGCTCACGTGGGCCGGTGAACGGCAACTGGGGAATGCCGGACGTCGCGCAGATGCTGCTGGTGTGGTCGGTGAAGTATCGGAAGGCGGCGCCGTCGGGGGACAACCATCCTTAACTGCGCGCGGCGTGCTGGACTGGGGCGTGCGGGGTGCGGTGTTACGGGAGGCGCGAGGCGTGCGGGGTGTAGCGATTCGTAAGGCGTGAGAGGATTCGCTCGGCAATCACAGACCAGTCAGCATTCCTCGCGCCTATCGATCTCGCCGTGCGCGCTTCGCTTCACGCCTCACGTGACGCCGCACCCCGCACGCCTCACGTAACGCCCACCACGCCTCAAGCCCCGCCCGGGCTACCGTAGCCCGACCAGCCCCTTGATCGACTCGCGCAGCTTCGCCGAGTCGTAGCCTAGGCCGCGGCGGAAGACCGTTTCGACTTTGCGAATGTCGGCGGGCGTACCGAGCGGATCGCCGGCGATCACGACGAGATCGGCTTGCATCCCCGCGGCTATCGTGCCGACGTTCTTGTCGAAGCCAAGGATCTTTGCGCCGTTCGCGGTCATGACTTGAATGGCTTGCTCGGGTGTGAAGCCTGCCTCGATGAGCAGCTCGAAGTTGCGCTGGTCGCCGTAGCCGGCGATGGCGCTGGTGCAGCACGGGTCGGAGCCGGCGCCGAGCAGGCCGCCCGCGCGCACGAAGGCGCGCTCGAATTGCATCGACTTCTTGAACGCGGCGCGGGCGCTCGAGTCGTTCTGCGTCTTGCCGCGCTCGTAGTAGGCGGCCACGGCTTTCGACATGTCGGGATAGAGCGCATCGAGCACGCGCTGATCGAAGGGGACGCGGCTCGGTGACCCCAGCTCGAAGACGTCGAGCGTGCTCGTCATCGCGACGTGATGCTTCACCATCTCCTGAATGGTCTTCTGCACATCGGCGCTCTCGACGTCGAGCGCACCGTACATGTCGGCGCTCGAGGCCGTCGGGCAGACATCGGGCTGCTTGCCGGAATACCACTCGGTGTTAGTGAGCATGCCATGCTCGAGCGCATCGATGCCAAGCGAGACCGCTTCGCGGAATCCGACCGAGCAGAGATGCGCGGTCACCTTCACGCCGTGCTTGTGCGCTTCGTCGATCGCCGCGCCGAGATCGGCGCGCGAGATCTGCGTGTACGCCTTGAACCAAGTGACGCCTTCTTCCGCCCAGTAGCGCACCATGCGACGCGCGTCATCCGGACCGGTGAGCGGGTGCATGGCGCCGGGTCCCGGTCCGGGTCCCTGCAGATATGGACCGGTGACCACGATCGTCGGGCCGGGGATGAGCAGCGAATCGATCTGCCGCTTGAGATTGAGCTCCTGATACGCGTCGACGCTGCCCGTGGTGCGAATCGTCGTCACGCCGGCGGAGAGAAAGAGCCGGGGATAGCTCGAGCCCATGAACTTCATCCCGCCGTAATACATGTGATCGTGGAGCCCGATGATTCCCGGGATCACCGACTTGCCGGTGAGATCGATCACCGTCGCATCGCCGGGCACCGTCGCGCTCGCCGATGGGCCGACGCTCGCGATCTTCTCGCCGCGGATGACGATCGTCTGGTCGGTCGTTGCCGGGCGTCCGGTGCCATCGAGCACACGGGCATGCGTGAGCGCGATGACAGGTGCGTCGACGCTCACGTACTGCTTGATCGCCGGCGGCAAGGTCCGGCTCTGCGCGGTGAGCGATGACGACAGGGCGAGCAGTGAGACGACGGCGACGGTGACGATGCAGCGCATGGCTTCGCTCCACGAATGAGTGATCGGACCGGCGCCTAGCGGCGACGACCCGCGCTCGGCTCGACGGTAAACACGGCCATCATACCGGCGCCAAGATGTTCGGCAACGTGACAATGCACCATCCAGCGGCCGGGGTTGGACATGTCGACCAGCAGGTCGACCGTCTCCCCCGCGGGAATGATCGCGGTGTCCTTCCACGCAAGGTTTGTCGCCGGCATGCCATCGCGCGCAAGTACGAGAAAGCGCTGGCCGTGCAGGTGAATGGGGTGGTCCATCGCGTGACTCGACGATGGGTCGTTGAAGATGCGGAGCTTGACGGCGTCGCCCTGCTTGAAGCGCCAGTCGATGTCCATGTTCTCCTTACCGGTCGCGACGTCGCGCAACACCCACGTCACTTCCTGCCCAGTCGCGAGCCAGTTCATCATCGGCATGCCGTCGTTCCACTCCATCGGCGCGTTGATGCCGATCAACATGTTGGCAACCGCGAGCGGAAGATCGTGCGTGCGCAACGTGAGCAGTAACGAGTGGTTGGGCGGTCTGTCGAAGGATTTCCGGAAGGGCGCGATGGCGGCGGCCACGTCGCCGTTTCGCCGGAGCGTCTGGAACTGCGAAGCGTGCGCGGCACCAGAACGCGTCGCCGCCACTCGCACGAATCCGAGGGTGTCGATCTCCGGCGAGTAGCGTCCGACCATGTGGTCGAGCGCCTGCACGCGATTGACGAGCGGGACGCGTCCACTCCGCGCGAACGCCACCTCGACGATGTAGCGCTCCGCCGGCGCGAGCACGACGCTCTCCACCCATTCCTCACGCTCGAACTTTCCCATGTCGCTCGCGATCACTTTCACACGGGCGCCCGTGAACGAGATGTTGAAGATACGCGCGCTCGATGCGTTGGTCAGATAGAACCGCACGATGTCGCCGCACTTCACATCGAGCGCGTAGCGCGGCTCGCCGTTCACCAGCATCACATTCCCGAATCGACCCATGAGCGCGTGCGTCGGCGACTCGGCGCCATAGGGCACGGGACCGCTGTCATCGAGCAGCAGGTCATCAAGCATCAGCGTCTCTTCGCGATCCACGGCGCTGTAGTAGGCGGCCGCAAGCGGACGCACGAGCATGTTGCCGTAGAGGCCAAGGTCCTGCTGTATGTCCTCACGCACATGCGGGTGATACCAATAGATGCCCGCGTCGGGAAAGCGCAGCGTGTAGGTGAAGGTGCCGCCGCGCGGCACCGCGCTCTGCGTCACACCGACCGCGCCGTCGAACCGGTTGTCGAGCCGCACGCCATGCCAGTGCACCGCCGTTGGCTGATCGATGGCATTGCGAAATCGCACGACGATGCTGGTGCCCTGCTTCACATCGATGAGCGGCCCCGGATACTGGCCGTTGAACGCATACATTGTGAACGTCCGGCCGGCGATCGTGCGTCTGACCAGCCCCGCCTCGAGCGCGAGCGTGTCACCATTCTTCAGATGGATGATCTCTCGCGGCCGCGCGACGGAGCTTTTCGACGAGTCCATCTCAGCGCCGGCGCGAAATGGCATGACCGACGGCACAAGCGCGCTCATCCCCGGCATCACTGTAGACATCGGCGGCATTGACCAACCCGCGCCGTGCATCCCGGCCATGCCACCGGTGGTGTCATGCGCGGGATCTCGCAGCGCGCCCGGCGCCGACGGCTGCATCAGATCGCGGTGTGCCATCAGCCGCGCGCTCGGCGATGTGCCGCGCAGCATCAGTCGCCCCGCTCTCGTCGCGACGGCAGACGATCGCTCGGCGCTGATCAGGATGCGAAACTGCGTATAGTCGAGCTCACCGAGGTCGATGCGGCCGTTGCCTACCACGCCGAGCTTGACCGCGCTGTCGAGAGCAATCGTGTAGGCCCAGGCGATGTAGACGGTATACGGTCCGAGCGACTTCGGTGCCGGGAGTCCGGCGATCGTCGCCGAGAGACGGTAGCGCACGCGGCCATCGACCGTGACCGCGACGCCGAATGGCGAGTGGACCGGCAGCAGCGCGATCGTCCCCGACACGGCGGGAAAATCGGGAATCGGGAAGAGCGTCATGCACGCCGTTGCGCCGGCGTCGACATCGCAGGTCGACGCGGGGAGCATAGCCTGCGCGCGCACGGAGCCGCAGCAGAACAGCAGCATCGCGGCGGAACGGGCCAGCGGTCTGATAGAGCTCATCTCGAAACGGTACATCGTACACGCGACAGCACCAGAAGGCGGCCGCAGATTGCGCAGAGAAGCGCAGATACTGCAACCCAAAGACACTCCGACACAGGGCTGCACTTCGTGTCCGCGTCAACCTGCGGAAATCCGCGGTTGCCTTTGCAGTTGTCGTATCTGCGCCCACCTGCGTAAATCTGCGGCTGATTTTGCCATTGGTGTATCCGCGTCAATCCGCGGAAATCCGCGACCGCCTAAGCCGTTGATGAGCGGGAGTGATCCGCGCCCCGGCACTGTCAGTATTTCGTCACCGCCTAGCGATTGCCGCCGCCCGCACCCTATGATGAAGAATCTCGGCGGAGGCGGGCATGCGAAGGTCGGCGCTGTTGGTGATCGCGATGTCGTCGGTGGCGGGTGCGATGGCGCCACGGGTCGCGCGAGCGCAGGCATCCGCGGCATCTGGCAGCGTCGCCGGCGTCGTGCGTGACTCGGCCGGCGTCGCGATCGCGGGCGCGGAGATCTCCATCGCCGGCACATCGCTCGTCGTCGAGAGCGCCGTCGACGGCGCGTTTCGGATCGCCAAGGTTTCCGGCGGCGACGTGACCGTGCGCGTGCGGCGTGTCGGATTCCGGCCGAAGAGCGTCGACATCAAGATCGATGGCGAGCGCACGCCCGCGCTCGATCTGCGGCTCGCGCGGATGGTGCAGCCGCTGCCTGCGGTGTTGGTGAACGCTCGCAACCGTGGGCGAGACCTGACGAACGGATTCGAGGATCGGCGGTTGGCCGGGCACGGGCATTTCATGACGCGTGAGGACATCGAGCATTGGAATCCGTCGACGATGACCGACCTCTTTCGGCGCATCCCCGGCGTACGGCTCGTCGCCACACGGTACATCCGCAACGCCATTCGCTTCCGTAACGCGAGCTGCCCGCCGCTCGTGTGGCTCGATGGATTTCCGCTCGCCTCGGCCGAGTTCGACGTCGACAACTTCTTACCCGAATCGATCGAGGCGATGGAGGTCTATTCCGGTCCCTCCACGGTTCCCATCCAGTTCACCACGTTCAACACCATCTCACAGTGTGGCACGATCGTGTTGTGGTCTCGCGAGGGCGAGCCAAGGCAGCGGCGTGACAACGGCAAGACCGCGTCGGCCGAACTCGCCGCGCTGATCGATGCCCACACCGTGTTCACCGCCGATCAGGTCGACATCCCCGCCCGCCCGGACACAGCGACGATTCGTCCGGCTTATCCCGATTCGCTCTATCGTGCGCGCGTGCCCGGGATGGTCGTGGCGGAATTCGTCGTCGACAGCGTCGGCGAGGTATCGATGGATCAGTTCAGCATCGTCGCGTCGACGCACCCGCTCTTCAGCGAAGCGGTCCGTCGCGCGCTGCCGGTGGCGAAGTTCATTCCGGCGCGGCGCGCGGGGCGAGCGGTCCGGCAGGCGGTGCAGTGGCCGTTCCGATTCTCCGTGGACTCCGCGGCCGCATCGAAGTAGCGGCCGGCGCGCGCATCGCCTATTAGTATCGAGACGCTACTAAGTCGCCGGCCGCGCCAATAGCTCTCGATAGAACTCCAACGTTTGCTCGGCGATGCGCTCCCAGCTGAACTGCGCCAGCACCCGCGCCCGCGCCGCGCGCCCCATTGCCGCGCGCCGGTCCGGCATCCGGAGCAGGTCGTTTACCGCGGCCGCGAGATCGAGAGAGAATAGATCGGGATCGCGCGGCTCGGGCGAGCCATCGCCCTGAGCGTCGAAGGGAATCAGAAGGCCCGTCACGCCGGGCTCGACGATCTCCGGAATGCCGCCGACCGCGGACGCCACCACCGGCGTCTCACACGCCATCGCCTCGAGGTTGATGATGCCGAACGGCTCATAGACCGACGGACAGACGAACACCGCCGCGTGGGTGTAGAGCGCGATGACCTCCGGCCTGGGGAGCATCTCCGGAATCCACACCACGCGCGCGGCCGACTGGGCCTTGGCCTCCGCGACCAGCGCCGCCATCTCCTCGGCGATGGCATCGGTGTCGGGGGCACCGGCGCACAGCACCACCTGCACGCCGGGCTCGAGATGCCGGATCGCCCGCACGAGATGCAAAATTCCCTTCTGGCGCGTGATTCGTCCGACGAAGAGCACGATCGGGATGTCGGGGTCGACGTCGAGCCGCCGCAGCGTCTCCGGCGACGGGCGCGGCCGGTACTCATCCGGGTCGATGCCGTTGTGGATGACGCGCACGCGCTCCGGCACGACGCCGTAGAGCTGCTGCACGTCGTCCTTCATCGCGCGCGAGACGGCGATCACGCCATCGGCGTTCTCATAGGCCGTGCGCTCCACCCACGCCGTCGCGTGATACGCGGTGCCGAGCTGCTCCACTTTCCACGGACGATGCGGCTCGAGCGAATGCGTGGTGAGCACGAGCTTCGCGCCGGTGAGCGGGCGCGCAATGCATCCAGCGAGGTGCGAGTACCAGGTGTGGCAGTGCACGATGTCCGGCGTCTCGACCGCGCCGGCCATCGCGAGATTCCGCGCCAGCGCATCGAGCAGCTTTGCGTGCCGGGGGTCCTGCGCCGCGATGTGCGCCGGCTCCGCGACGCCATGCACCCGAAGATTTCCGTCGCGCTGCTGCTGCTCGCCGAAGCAGAAGACATCCACCGCATGCTGCGCCGACTCGGCGCGCGCGAGCTCGCGCGAAAGATACTCCACGTGCACGCCGGCGCCGCCGTACACGTTGGGCGGGTACTCGTTCGTGAAGAGCGCGATGCGCATTCAGATCACGGTGCCGTCGGGGATCTCCGCATTCTTCACGACGACGACGACGCCGTCGCGGATGTAGAAGCCGGGTCCCTCCCCTTCCTGCACGCCGCCCTGATTGACGA
>JALZAE010000210.1 GCA_030948535.1 Gemmatimonadota bacterium
CGCAGCTCGCGACGTCGCTCCGTGCCGCGCGGGGGCAGAGCATGCCGCAGCGGCGATGCGAGAACGCGCTGCGCGAAGGCAAGCACGATCGCGCGATGGCCGCGGCGCGCGAGGGAATCGCCGCCTATCCACGCTCGACGATCGCGCGCACGTGCGTGCTCAGCGGGATGATCAACTCCGGAATGCCGGCCGACTCGATTCTCGCGGTGTCGAAGCAGATTCTCGAGGTGGATCCGGCGAATTTCCGAGGGCTCGAGGGCGCGGCGCTCGCCTACGATGCGCGCGGCGAGCGCGAGAAGGCGGGCGAGATGTGGAGCCGGCTTGTCGCCACCGACGCCGCTGACGTCGCGCTGGTGCAACACGCGGTGAACGCGCTCATGTCAGGCGGCAACAACAAGATCGCCGAGCCGATCATCACTCGCGCGGCGTTGATGCACCCCGACAGTCTACAGCTCGTGCTGCTGCAATCGCGGGTCGCCTACGCCAACAAATCGTGGCGCGCCGTGATCAAGACCAGCGAGCTGCTGCTCGCCGCGGACACGTCGACGAACAGCATGACGATCGACTCGAGCCTCTTTCTCCGGCTTGCAACGGCATACAAGTCGGACAGCCAGCCGGTGAAGGCGGTCTCGGTCGCGGCGCGCGGTGTCGCGGCGTATCCGAAGGATCCAAAGATGTACCTGCTCTACACGCAGCTCGTGCGCGCGGAGGCGGAGGCGACGCTGCCGCGCGGACTGGCGCTCTTTCCGAAGAGCGCGGAGCTGCTCGTGCTACAAGCGCAGGAATCGAGGCGCGCGGGGAACTCGAAGGACGCACTCGCAGCCTCGGCGAAGGCGCTCGAGCTCGATCCCACGCTCACGCACGGCTATTTGCAGCTCGCCGAGACGCAGGGGCTCATGGGACTCATCGACAGCGCGTACGCGTCGCTGAAGAAAGCGCTGGCCAACAAGGAAGACACCGCGCTCGTGGCACAGGCAGCGCTCTCCCGCGGCAACGCGCTGTACAAGGCCGCCAACGCCACGAAGAGCCGCGACGACTACGCGCGCGCGATGCCCTTTCTCATGCTGGCCGACACGCTGCGCACCACGCCGCAGTCGAAGTTCCTGCGCGGCGCGGTCGCGTTGTCGATCGCTCAGAGCGCGGCGAGCGACGCGCCCAAGCTCAAGAGCTGCGACCTGAGCAAGATGGCGGAGGACATGCTTCCGGTCGCACAGCTCGGCATCTCGCAAGGCGGCAGCGTTGCCCCGGATGCGGCGAAGCAGTACCTCGACTACATCGACCAGCTCGTGCCCATCGTGCAGTCGCAGGTGAAGGCGTTGTGTAAGAACTGAGGGCGTCGGGCGTCGGGCGTCGGGCGTTCGGGGGTCTTTGGGTCAACGCAACGTGGCGGCGGTCTTCGGCCGCGAGGAGCGCAGATTGCGGATGAGGGAAGACAGCATGCGTTTTGTCCGCTGCACTTCGGTCAAGAGCTGCTCATATTCAGCATCCATGAGGTAGCCGAGATCGCGCGCGAGGACGAGCTCGTATTCGGCTTCGCATGCAGAAGCGATGGCAATCGTGAGGAAGCGAGCACGATCGCGATCCGTACCAACTCCGCAACTCTCCGCGATGTTGATCGCGATGCTGCTGGCGGCGCGTCGTAGCTGGCTACCAAGTCCGAACTTCTCAAAGTCTGGAAAACTCTTCGTGGTCGCGTATGCGGAGAGAGCGACCGCATGCGCGACCGCCCAGACATCCAACTTGCGAAAATCCTGCATGGTCCGCTCCGATCCGTTTCCCAGACGGTAAGCAGGGGCGCCGGAAGTCATGTCATCATTCGAGCTCTCGACGTAGCGAATCCTCCCGAGATCGCGCAGGCTCCGCCGCCCGCCGCCCGCCGCCCGCCGCCCGCCGCCTAGTTCTTAGTGACCAGCTCTTGGTAGGTCGCGAAAGCGCCTTGGTCGTAGCCGCTGACAAGGCGATCGAGCGGCTGCAACAACTGCGTGCTGTAGTAGCCGGGCTGAGTCTGCGGCAGCGCCATGCCGAAGCCGCCGCCAAAGTAGCTGCGGATCACCACGCTCTTCGCGTCGTGCGGCAGCCGCCGCACATTCGCGACGAACCTCTCGAACGTCCCTTCGCGGTAAAGATAGAACTCGACGTTCGACGTATAGAACGTCGATACATGGAGCCCGCGCGCGGTGACATCCTTGGCGATGGCGGCCATGGCGTGCGAGCCCGACAGATCGCCGATGACGGGAATAACGAGGTCGCGCGCCTCGAGATCGCGGAGGAAGGCGTAGTCTTCCTCGCGCGCCAGAAAGCTTCCCTGCCGTCCAGTCAGGTCTTTCTCGAGCAGCAGCTGTCGCAGCGTCGGGTAGTACGGGCGAGGTGCGCGGTTGGCGCTCGTGAAGCGAATCCCCAGCCCTTCGGCCGAGAACTCGGTGAGGATCTTGGTGATCGTCGCCATCGACGCGCCGTCGAGCGGCACGCCGTACGATCGCGCTCGGCCGAGTAGCGCGTCGCGCATCTGCGTGGCGTGAACGCTGTCGGCCGGCGTCTTGTCGATGTACTCGACGAGCTGCTCGATCGACCTCGACTTCCACTCCTGCGCATTCTTCGGCGCCGCGCGTCCGACCCAGAGCGAGAGGAACTCGATGCGCGTCGGCGCGGCGGCGAACATCGCCTTGTACAGGAGATGCTGCAGCAGGTTGTCGCGCCGGATGTCGATCAGGTACGCGATCTTCGGCCGCACCTGCGCCATGTACGAGAAATTCTGGTCTGGGCCCACACCGATGTACGCCCCGCCGCTCACCCCGATCGTCCGCATCTGTCCGAGCACGTGCAGATACGACGTCTCGTTCGAGATGAGATTGTCGCTGTCGAAGAAGCCGCCCGGCTCCGACAGGCGGCTGACGAGCGTCGCGAAGGAAGCGGTATCGGCGCGCGACACGGCGGCACTGGCGCCCGCGTCGCCACGCGAGGGCAGCCGCAGCAACACAACCATCGCCAGCGCCACCACGAACAGCGCGGCGCGAATCCGGCCGGAGATCGAACTGCGTGAGGGCATGGTGCGAATATGGAGGGGCGGATGCCGGGAATGGGAGTGGGGGGTAGATTGCGTGGGTCGGACTTCTCCCCGTTACACGGAGCTTCCATGCGTACCCGTCTGCTGCTCGCCGCCTCCGTCCTCGTGATTGCCGCCATCGCGGGCGCTTCGGCGATCGACATCTTCGCGGCCAAAGCTGACGGCGTCATGGCGGTGGCGAAGCCGGTCGTTACGGTGTTCAAAGATCCGAGCTGCGGATGCTGCAAGAAGTGGGTGGCTCACCTCGAGGCGAGCGGCTACAAAGTGATGGCGGTGGACACGAGCGACATGTCCGCGGTAAAGTGCGCGCTCGGCGTCGATGCAAAGC
>JALZAE010000008.1 GCA_030948535.1 Gemmatimonadota bacterium
CGCGACCGGACTCAGCCACGCGTGCCGTGGTCGCTCGCGTGCGCGCCTCCCTTGTTGAGCCGCGAGAACAACCCGCGTCTGCCGAAGCGATTGACACGCCGCGGGCAGGTGGAGACGGGGACACGCCGTCTTCACTCGACGGCTCGGCCCACGCCTCCATGGATATCTCCGCCGCGACACCTGACCCCGCACCGGTGTCGGCCGTGAGCGCGCCCATTCTTCGGGCGCGTGCCCCTCGGGTTCAACGGCGCCGCGGCGTGGCACTGGTCGCGCTCGCGCTCATTGGGATCTCGACGATCCTGGCATTCTCGCTAAATCGACACGTGGACGCGACTCGGCCCGAGGTGCTCGATCCGGCCGCGATTACCACTCGGTCACCCTTCGCGCGTCGACTGTTCGCCGAGGGACTCACACGACTATACTCGCACTCGGACCCCGTCGAAGCTGCGCGGCTGTTTGAGTCGGCACTGCGCGAGGACTCCAGTTGCGCCATGTGCGCCTACGCCGCCGCGCGCGCGGAATCCCGCGTCGACATGGGAGCGGCGAGACGTCTGCTCCTCGCAGCCGTGCGACATTCGGTCGATGCGAGCGGGCCCGAACGACTCGTGATTCGACAATGGTGGGCCGCGATGAGCAACGCACCGGGGCAGCTGGCGCTCGCCGAATCCCTCGCCCATCGGTACCCCGACGATCCGGAGTCCGTGCTCGCGCTCGCCGCCGCGCTCCAGCTCGACGGGAGGTTCTTGGACGCGGTGCCATACTATGTGCGCGTGTTGCAGGATGTACCGCCTGGAGCCGGCCGCACCTGTCCGCGCTGCGAAGCGCACGAGGCGCTCGTGCATACGTATTGGGGCGCTGACTCGATTGACGCCGCGGTGCGGGTCGCGCGCGATTGGACACGTGACGATCCTGAGTCAGTCCCTGCGTGGATGGCATTCGCATGGGCGCTCGCCCTCGCGGACCGATATGACGACGCGGTCGCGGCAACCGACGCGGTGCCGCAGACGGACGGTCACCCCGCGACGAACGGCGGCCTACTCCAGCGCGCGATGCTCGCGCTCCGCGCGGATCGCTACGACACCGCCGATGCGGTCCTCCAATTGGTCCAGCGGACAGGAACACCCGGTGAGCGCGAGTCGGCACTCTGGTGGCGCGCGATCGCCTTGCGTTATCTCGGCCGTCCGGGTGACGCACTCCAACTGGTGCAGGGACCACTTCGTTGGGCCGGCGAGCACGGCACGGCGAAATCGAGCTATCCGAACGCGTTGTTAGAGGGCCAGATCCTGCTCGAGCTCGGACGCGCGCACGATGCGGCGCAACTGTTCCGCGCGCTGAGTTCGCGCCACGAACCGGACGACTCGACAATGCCCGGCCTCGTCGCGCGTCGGCGCAGCTGGGCGTTGACGCATGCGGGCACGGCGCTCGCGGCCTTGGGTGATACCGTCTCGCTCGCGGCGCTGGTCGACACGGTTGAGATCGAAGGACAGCAAAGTGCGCTTGCACGAGATCACCATCTCCACCACTACCTTCGCGGTCTCTTGTGGATCGCCCGTCGCCAGCCGGACAGCGCACGTGTGACGCTGGGCCGCGCAACACAGTCGCGCACGCATGGCTTCACGCGTGCCGGTGTCGAGGAAGCGCGACAGCTGTTGGCGGCGGGACGCGCTACGGACGCGATCTCCATGCTGCGTCTCGCGCTTCGCGGCGAGATGGATGCCTCGAATCTCTACGTCAGTCGCCCGGAGATGCACGAGCTATTGGCTCGCGCGTATGACGCGAGCGAGGCGCGGGACAGCGCGATTGCGCACTTCGACATCGTTGTGCGCGCTTGGGCAGATGGGGACGGCGCCCACCGGACTCGTGCCGCATCCGCGCGCGCGCGCATGGCAACGCTACGAACGCACACCGCCGCCGCCGGCACTCCGGAACGATAGTGCTGCGCGAGTCGACTGAGGCGCGCTCTGATGCGCAGCCTCGAAGACTCACAGCTGATTAGAATCTGCCGAGCGTCGCGCGACGCCGATGAGCGGTTCGTACGCTCCATGGTTTTTCGGCGCGCAACACAGTAATCGACTCATCAGCGCCGCAGGAGTTCTGCCTTCGGAACCGGTCATCGAGCTGCCCTTCGCGCCGCTGCTCACACCGAGCGGCGGTGGCGCCCTCAGCTTCGGCGACTCTCAGCTCCCATTCGCGTCTTGTTCGGCATCAGCGATGGACGATTCGCATTGAGGATCTGAATTCCGCCACTCGCCTCGCCGCCTTCGCGACAATCCGCTCGAACGCCGGCTCGCTTCGCAGCGATGCCAGAAATGGGCAGTGGGTCGCGATGTAGTCGTGCGGAAAAAAACCATGGTCGACGCCATGCTCGAGCAGACGGAGCGCCGTCGGCGTATCGCCCGCGACCGCGAAGGACTCGCTCAAATGGAACGTGATGTGGCCGTCGAACGACTTCTCGGCGATCGTCGCGAGTACGGCGCGGGCTTGTTCCTGTCGTCCCTCGAGTCCATCGAGCAACGCCACGAGCTGCACAGTGTACGGCATCTGCGGAACGCGCGACTGCATCCACGCCGCGTGCACTCTGGCGTCGGCAACGCGGCCGAGTAGTGCGTACGTGTATCCGAGCGACCACTGGATGATCGGATTGTCGGCATCCAGTAGAAGGCCATGCTCGTGCGTGTCCAACCCCACGTGCGGACGTCCGACGAACCAGTTTGCCGAATTGATCAGAACGCCCGCCATCGGCGATAGCGGGTCCGCCTCGAGAAAGCGTTTGCCGGCGGCGATGGCCGCCTCTCCCTGTCCGGCCGCCTCGAGCGCGATGCCGACGAAGAACAATGCGTCCGCATCGCTGCCGTCCCGCTCGAGCGCCATGGTGAGAAAACGAACGGTGTCCGCCAGCTCGCCACGCTCATAGCTGATGAAGCCGAGCAACGAGTATCCGTACGGCGCGTTCGGCGCGAGCTCGATCAGCGCGCGCGCCTCGGCCTCCGCGCGAGCGAGATGCTGCGGGTCCGTGCTCATGCCGGCGCGCATCTGCGTGATCAGCAGGTACGCCCGCAGCGCGCGCAGCGGTGGCGACAATCCCTCGATCTCGATCGCGCGGTCGAGCAGTGTGTTCACCTGATCCATCGACGCGCCGTATCGTCGGACGAGAACTTGGGCTCGTAGATACAGCTCGTAGGCGCGCACGTCCTTGATGGGACGCTCGGCCAGTCGCGAATCTTCCGACGTCGAGAGCCTCACCCGCAACGCGGCGACGATCGCACGGGAGACGCGCTCCTGCACGTCGAAGACGTCGTCCATGGTGCCGCTGTACTTCTCGGCCCACAGCTGCTCATCGGTGGCGGCGTCGACGAGCTGCGCGGTGATGCGCAGCGCGTTGCCCGCTTTTCGCGCGCCTCCGGTCAGCACATAGCGCACGCCGAGTGTCCGGCCGACGTCGCGCATCCCCATCGTCGTCCCCTTGAGCCGCGACGACGACGCGCGCGACGTGACGTGCAGTGCCTTGAGTCCCGAGAGATCGGTGATGATCTCCTCGGTGAGACCGTCGCTGAAATACTCGTTATCGGGATCGGCGCTGAGGTTGACGAAGGGGAGCACGGCGATCGACGTGTCGTGGCGGGCGCGATCCGTTTGCGACGCCGGCGCTGCTCCCGACGGCGTCGATTGATTTCGCAGCGCGGCCACCACCAGCGCGCCGCTCGCGAATCGGTCGTCGGGCAAGCGCTCGAGCAGCCGCGCCACCGTCTCGGCGACGGTCACCGCGACATCGGGGCGCGTCGCGGTGACTGCCGGGGGCGAATAGACAAAGCGCTTCGCGATGACGGCTTGCATCGTCGGACCGGTGAAGGCGATTTCGCCGGTGAGCATTTCGTACATCACGCAGCCGAGCGCAAAGAGGTCGCTCCGGCCGTCGAGCTCGTCACCGGCCGCCTGCTCGGGACTCATGTACGCCGGCGTGCCGACCGTCACGCCGATCTGCGTGAAAGTTCCACCGTCATGCGACGCGGCGACGAGCGCCTTGCCGACGCCGAAGTCGGCCACCACGGCGTGGCCTTCGTGCAGCAGGATGTTCTCGGGCTTGATGTCGCGATGGACGATGTCGTGGCGGTGCGCATAGTCGAGCGCGTCGGCCACCTCGGTCGCGATGCGGAGCGCTTCGTCGATCGGCAGAGCGGTGCCTGAGCTTAGGCGATCGCGGAGTGTCTGGCCTTGCATCACCGGCATGACGAAGTAGAGAAAGTCGTCGGCTTCGCCCGAGTCGTAGAGGGGCAGGATGTGCGGGTGATTCAGGCGGGCGGCGAGCTGGATCTCGCGAAGGAAGCGCTCGCGGCCGAGGGATTCGGCTAGGTCGGGGCGAAGGACTTTGATCGCGACGTCGCGATTGTGCTTGGCGTCGTGGGCGAGATAGACGGTGGCCATGCCGCCTACGCCGAGTTGCTTGTGGAGCCGATAGCGATTGGCGAGCGCGTCGGTGAGAGGCGCGGGGGCGGTCATGCGGGGAAGGTAAGGCCGCGGCCGCCGGAGCACAGGATGCGGAGTCGCGTGAGCCCTGCTTCCCGTTGCGCCGCAGCACGTTGACGCCCCTGTTGACGGTCGTGTACGCGCGCCCGCCTACCGTGCCCGCCATTGACGAGCCGCCCCAGAC
>JALZAE010000055.1 GCA_030948535.1 Gemmatimonadota bacterium
CTTCTTCGGGCTGTACGCGTCGATGAACAGCTTTACCGCGCTCGCGGCGCGCACGTCGCAGCGGCGCCATCCGGTTCGCGTCTTTCCGCCGCGCGCCGGTTGGAGGCCGCTCGCATGAGCGCGGCGCGCGAGACGGCGGACGATGCGACGGTGTCCGTCACCGAGCGGATGGATGCGGTCGCGCGCGAGCTGGGCGACGAGCCGTGGCTGTTCGACTTCTTTCAGGCCGTGCACATCCTGGAGCGGCTGTCGCCGGATCGCGCTCCCGTCGGCGGCTTCGGTGATCCCGCGCGTGAGGTCGTGCGATTCGGCGCCGCGGCGAGCGTCGCGTTCCCTCCGAGCGAGATCGCCGCGCTGAGTCAGCCCCCGGACGCGCCGGCGAGCATGACGGTCAACTTCATGGGACTCACCGGTCCGCAGGGCGTGCTGCCCCTCGTCTACTCGATCCAGCTGCTCGATCGCGAACGTGCGCGCGACCACACCATGCGTGCCTTCTTTGACATCTTCAACCATCGTCTGGTCTCGCTCTTCTATCGCGCCTGGGCGAAGCATCGCGGGCTCGACGGCATCGATGCGGAGGGCGGCCGTGACGCGCCGCTCACGCGGCACGTGCTCGAGGTGACGGGACTCGGCGACCCGGGCGTGCGCGATCGCGTCGGCGTGCCGGCGGAAGTGATGGCGTTTTATAGCGGGCTCTTCTCCCTGCGCACACGTCCCGCGGCGGGACTGGAGCAGCTGCTCGGGGACTACTTCAAGGTGCCGGTGACGGTGGAGCAGTTCATCGGCGCCTGGTATCCGATCGAGCGCGACGCGCAGTGCGAACTCGGCGATGAGTCGGACACGTCGACGCAGCTCGGACTCGGCGCCGTCGCCGGCGATGAGATCTGGGACCAGCAGGGCCGCGTGCGGATTCGCCTCGGTCCTCTCGCGCGGCGGCAATACGATGACTTCCTGCCGACGGGGAACGCGCTGGCGACGCTGCGCTCGCTCGTCCGCTTCTACACATCCGACGACCTCGACGTCGACGTGCAGCTCGTGCTGGCGCGCGACGAAGTGCCCGCGTGCATCATCGGCGCGGACGAGGGCGAGCGAGCTCCATTGGGTTGGTCCACGTGGCTGCGAACGACCGCGCCGGCGCGAGACGCCGACGAGACGGTGCTCACACTCTAGTCGCACGAGGCATGTCATGGCGGTGAATCTGCGCGCCCTCATCGGGAAGCTGAACCACGAGACGCGAAGCGGGCTCGAGGCCGCGGCCGGTCTCTGCCTCGCGCGCACGCACTACGACGTCGAGGTCGAGCACTACCTGATGAAGATGCTCGACGCCACCGACGGCGACGTGGCGCTCATCCTCAAGCAGTACGGCATCGACCGCAGCCGCGTCACGCGCGAGCTGCAGAAGAGTCTCGACAAGCTGAAGACCGGCAACGCGCGCACGCCGACCTTCAGCCCGACGCTCGTGAAGATGTTCATGGAGGCGTGGCAGATCGCCAGCGTCGAGTACAACGCGATGAAGGTGCGTACGGGTCATACGCTCCTCGCGCTCGTCAGCAACGAGGAGCTCGTGCGGCTCGTGCGCGACGCCAGTCCCGAGCTGGTGAAGATTCCGGCCGAAGCGCTGCGCACCGATTTCGCCGCGCTCACCGCCTCGTCGGTGGAAGACGGCGGCGGTGCCGGGGCGAGCACCGAGCGCGACGGCGGCGATGCGGCGCCTCGCGGTGACGGCAAACAACCCAATCTCGATCAGTTCACGGTCGATCTCACGGCGCGCGCCAAGAGCGGGAAGATCGACCCCGTCCTCGGCCGCGACGTCGAAGTGCGACAGGTCGTGGATATTCTCACCAGGCGGCGGCAGAACAATCCGATCCTCGTCGGAGAGGCGGGGGTCGGGAAGACGGCGGTGGTCGAAGGGTTCGCGCTTCGCATCGCCAACGGCGACGTGCCGCCACCGCTCAAGGATGTCACGCTGCGCACGCTCGACCTCGCGCTGCTGCAGGCCGGCGCCGGCGTGAAGGGCGAGTTCGAGAATCGCCTGAAGGGACTGATCGAAGAGGTAAAGAACTCGCCGCGGCCGATCATCCTTTTCATCGACGAAGCGCATACCATGATCGGCGCGGGCGGCGCGGCCGGACAGAACGATGCGGCGAATCTGCTCAAGCCCGCGCTGGCGCGCGGCGAGCTGCGCACCATCGCGGCGACGACGTGGAGCGAATACAAGAAATACTTCGAGAAAGATCCCGCGCTCGCGCGCCGCTTCCAGCTCGTGAAGGTCGAGGAGCCGAGCGAGGAGCAGTGCATGATCATGATGCGCGGCGTCGTGCCGGCGTTGGAGAAGCACCACAACGTCCGCGTGCTCGACGACGGTCTCGAGGCGGCCGTGCGGTTGTCACATCGCTATCTCGCCGACCGGCAGCTCCCGGACAAAGCGGTGAGCGTGCTCGACACCGCCTGCGCTCGCCTCGCGCTCGGCCAGAGCGCGACGCCCGCGGCGCTGGAGGACACGCGCCGCCAGCTCGACGATCTGGCGGTGCAGGAGCGCGTGCTCAAGCGCGAGGCGACGACCGGCTCGGACCACGGGGAGCGGTTGGGCGGCATCACGTCGCAGCGCGCGGAGCTCGAACAGAAGCAGTCCGCGCTCACGAGCCGCTGGGAGGACGAGAAGAAGCTCGTGTCGCGCGTGCGTGAGCTGCGGGAATCGCTCGAGGGTGCGGGTGACAAGGGTGATGCCGCGCAGAAGACGGAGCTGGGCAAGCTCAACGCCGAGCTGGAGAAGATGCAGGGCGAGCAGCCGCTGATGCGTGTGTGCGTCGACGCGTCACTTGTCGGCGAGGTGATCTCGGGATGGACCGGAATCCCCGTGGGGAAAATGCTTCGCGACGAGCTGGGCACCGTGCTCGAGCTGGAGAAGCACCTTGGCGCGCGAGTGATCGGGCAGGGGCACGCCCTCGAGTACATCAGCCGGCGCATTCGCACATCGCGCGCGGGAATCGAGGATCCGAACAAGCCGAAGGGCGTGTTCATGCTCGTGGGGCCAAGCGGCGTCGGGAAAACGGAGACGGCGCTCGCCCTTTCCGACCTCATGTACGGCGGCGAGCACAACATCATCACCATCAACATGTCGGAGTTCCAGGAAGCGCACACCGTGAGCACGCTCAAGGGATCGCCGCCGGGCTACGTCGGCTACGGCGAAGGGGGCGTGCTCACCGAGGCGGTACGGCGGCGCCCGTACTCAGTCGTGTTGCTCGACGAAGTGGAGAAGGCGCATCCGGATGTGCTCGAGCTCTTCTTCCAGGTATTCGACAAGGGCGTGATGGAAGATGGCGAAGGGCGGCAGATCGACTTCCGCAACACGATCATCATCCTGACGACGAACGCGGGGACCGAGACGATCATGAAGCTGACGGCCGACCCGGAGACGACGCCGACGAACGAAGGCCTCGTGAAAGCGCTCAAGCCCGAGCTCGACAAAGTGTTCAAGCCGGCGTTCCTCGGCCGCATGGTGATCATCCCGTATTTCCCGGTGCGCGATGAGAATCTCAAGCAGATCGTGCGGCTGAAGATGAAGAAGATTCAGCGCCGGATGCTCGAGACGCACAAACTGTCGTTGACCTACGACGAAAAGGTGATCGACAGCGTCGCCGCGCGATGCACCGAAGTGGAGAGCGGCGCGCGCAACGTCGATAACATCCTCACGCACACGCTGCTGCCGGAGGTGTCGCGGCTTCTGCTTCAGGACATCGCCCAGGGACGGAAGCCGTCACGGCTCAGCGTCGAGATCGGCGACGACGGCGCCTTCAAGTACGGCTCCGAAGCGAGCGCGACGATGGCGAGTGCACCGCAATGACCGCCTTCACACAGAAGAAGCGCCCGATCCGCATCGACACGCCGTCGGCGGGCGCCGACGCATTTCTCCTCGAGAAGTTCTCGGGCGCGGAAGGCGTATCGATGCCCTTCTCATTCACCGTCGACCTCCTCTCCGAGCAGGGGAGCGTGCCCGCGTCGAAGCTGTTGCGCCACGGCGTGGGCATCACGATCGACCTTCCCGACGGCGCCGAGCGCCACTTCCACGGAATCGTGAACCGATTCACCAGCGGAAGTCGCGGGCCCGAAGGACTGACGCGTTATCGCGCCGAAGTCGTGCCGGCGGTGTGGCTGCTCTCGCTGACGAGCGATTGCCGGATCTTTCAGAACCTGACGGCGATCGAGATCATCGAGAAGATCTTCAAGGACAACGGCTACAGCGACTACAAGCTGCAGATGATGAATCTGCCTCCAAAGCGCGAGTACTGCGTGCAGTACCGGGAGACGCAATTCGATTTCATCTGCAGGCTGATGGAAGAGGAGGGCATCTTCTACTTCTTCGAGCACGAGCGATCGCGGCACACGATGGTGATCTCCGATCACAACAGCGTCTTTCAGCCGTGCCCGCACGCGGAAAAGCTCAACACCACCGACAAGGAAGGGACGGTCGCCGGAACCGCCGTCGTGACCGAAATCATCCGCGAGGACAGCCTCTGTTCCGGCGGCGTCAGCCTCGCCGACTACAACTACGAGCAGCCGAACCGGCAGCTGCGGTCGACGGTGGCGGGGGATCAGAAAGGCGAGCTGTACGACTATCCCGGCGGATTTCAGGTGAAGGACCAGGGCGAGCGGCTGGCGCGTATCCGCCTGGAAGAAGCCGAGTCGCTGCGTCGCACGATCAACGGCGAGTCGAACGCCGCGGCGTTAACCGCGGGCACGCGATTCGTGCTGCGCGACACGAACGAAACATTGGCGCTGCTGCGCGTCACGCACGAGGGGAGCGTTCCATACTCGACCGATGAAGATGTGGAGCACTCGTACTCGAATGAGTTTGTCGCCATTCCGCACGCGGTGCCCTTCCGGCCGCGGCGCACCACCCGGCGTGCGCTGGTGCACGGATCGCAAACCGCCGTGGTCACGGGCAAGCCGGGCGAAGAGATCTGGGTCGACAAGCTCGGGCGCGTGAAGGTGCAGTTCTTCTGGGACCGCGAAGGAAAAAAGGATGAAGCGTCGTCGTGCTGGGTGCGTGTCGCCAGCAACTGGGCCGGAAAAAACTGGGGCTTCATCGCCATTCCACGCATCGGGCAGGAAGTGATCATCGATTTCCTCGAGGGAAATCCCGATCTGCCGATCATCACGGGACGGGTCTACAACGGCGAGCAGAACGTTCCCTATGAGTTACCGGCGAATCAGACGCAGACCGGCATCGTCACGCGCAGCTCAAAGGGCGGCGCGGCCGCGAACTTCAACCAGCTGCGCTTCGAGGACAAGAAAGGAAGCGAGCAGGTCTACCTGCACTGCGAGAAAGATCTGCTGACGGTGGTCGAATACAGCGAAGTGCACACCGTCGGCTACGACCGCACGACGTCGATCGAGAACAACGAGGAGCGCACCGTCACCAAAGGCCACGAGAAGGTCACCATCAAGACCGGCGACAAAACCCTTCAGGTGCAGACGGGGAATCATAAGGTCACGATCGATCAGGGCGATCAGCTCGTGAAGGTCATGACCGGCAACCAGAAGATCGAAGTGAACACCGGCAATCACGAGCTCATCGTGCAGGGTGACTGCAAGACGCTGGTGAACATGGGGAACCACAGCACCAAGCTGGCGACGGGCAACAAGATCACCAAGCTCGCCGCGGGCAAGAGTGAAGAAGAGGCGATGCAGTCGATCGAGCTCAAGGTCGGGCAGAGCAGCATCAAGATCGATCAGATGGGCGTGACGATCAAAGGGATGACCATCAAGATCGAGGGACAGATTCAAACCGAAATCAAAGGTCTGATGACCAGCGTCTCGGGCACGGCGATGCTGACGGCCAAGGGCGGCATCACCATGATCAACTGAGGCGATGACCAGTCCGCTCCCCGTCACGCAGCGCGCGATCACGGTCGCGCAGCTGTGCGATCTCGCCGGCGTCGGCGACGAGGCCAAGGCCATCCTGCGCCCGCAGGACGGACCGCGCGACCTCGTCGCCAGTTTGGTGAGCGCCGAGCTTTTCGCGGACGCCGTGCGCATTCTCGCGCACGCGCTGCCCAAGCGCGAAGGTGTGTGGTGGGCGTGGATGTGCGCGAAGCGCGCGACGCTCGCGCCGAAGGACGCCGAGTCCACGGCGCTCGCTGCGACCGAGCGTTGGATCGCCCAGCCGACGGAAGCCAACCGGCGCTCGGCGATGGAAGCGGGCGAGGCGGCGACGTTCGAGACGGCGGCGGGCTGCGCCGCGCTCGCCGCGTTTCTCACCTCGGGCAGCGTCGGTCCCGCGAACGTGCCGCCGGTGCCGCCGCCGGAGTTCGCGTCGTCGCAGGCGATCGCCGGCGCGGTGACGATGGCCGCCGTGGCGACGGATCCCGAGCGGGCGAGCGACAAGTTCCGCGCGTTCATTCAGCAGGCGGTCGACGTCGGCGCGCGGATCAATCTCTGGGGCGCGGCCGCCCCGCCCGCCTAACGAGTCGCGGAGCGGATCATGGGAAAGCCAGCGGCGCGCGTCGGCGACATGCACGTCTGCCCGATGGTGACGGTGCTCGTGCCGCACGTCGGCGGACCGATTCTGCCGCCGGGCGGAATTCCCGTACTCATCGGCGGCATGCCGGCCGCGCGCGCGACCGACATGTGCGTCTGCGTCGGCCCGCCGGACATCATCGCGCTCGGCTCGATGACCGTGCTCATCGGCGGCATGCCCGCCGCGCGCATGGGGGACATCACGGCGCACGGCGGTGCGATCATCCTCGGTCTACCGACGGTGCTGATCGGCGGTTGACCCTGCCGCGCCTCTGTGGACGGCGCGGTATCGACACTACCTGTGGCGAGCCGGCGTCGGCGTGATTCGCGTCCCCTTGCCGAAGAACGACAGCGGCTCCGTAAACTTCACCATCGTCGGCGTAGAGCGATCGGTGTTCGTGCCGTCGCCGAGCTGCCCCGCGTTGTTCTTGCCCCAGCAGTAGACGGCGTTGTCGTCTCGAAGGGCGCAGGTGTGATTGTCTCCCGCCCTCACGAAAAAGGCGCGGAAGCCTGGGATGGTGTTCGGCGTAAGCTGATCGCCGCCCGCGACACCGAGCTGCCCGTTGGAGTTCGAGCCCCAGCAATCGACGCCGAAGGGAGTCGCACCACCGCTGATGATCGCGCACGTATGCGCGCTGCCGAATGCGTTCTCTTGGCCGCGATAGGTGCGCGGGCCCACGGCCGCCGGCAGGAAGCGCGAGACGCGCGTGCCGTCGCCGAGCTGCCCGCCGGCGTTCGCGCCCCAGCACGACATCACTGCCGTCGATGGCTTCACAAAACATCCGTGATTCGCCGAAGGCCCGGTGTCGGCGTCCTGCACGAACGCGCCGCCGATGACGAGGTTGTGCGTGGTGCCACTGCTCAGCGTGCCGGGGTTGCTGCCGAGCTGTCCGAACGTGTTGTCACCCCAGCAAATCGCGTTGCCGTTGACGTCGGCCGAGCACGAATGCATCGCGCCCAGCCTGAGAATCTTGCCGCCGATGAGATCGGTCGCGGTCGGAACGGTGACCTTCGTGCCCGTCACCGCGAACGGTCCGATGCCGAGCTGATTGCGCGAGTTGTCACCCCAACACCACAGTCGGTTTCCGCCATCGACGGCGCACGTATGCAGGCCGCCGGCGGCGAGGTTGTCGTGCAGCGTCGGATTGAACACCACGGCGCCGGACACACGGATTGGCACGTTCCGATCGACGAGTGTTCCGTCGCCAAGTTGGCCGGAGCCGTTCGCTCCCCAGCAAAACAGCGCATTTCCCGATGTCGCGCTCGCGCCGAAGCCGCAAGTGTGGGAGGCGCCGACCGCGAGCGCGCTAAAGAAAATGTTGCCGGAGACTCGCACTGGAATGTTCGACGAGATGTTGGTGCCGTTGCCGAGCTGCCCACGGTCGTTCAGTCCCCAACAATAGATCTCGCCAAATTCCGTCTGGCCGCAGGTGTGGTCTCCACCAGCTTGCACGTCGGTGAAGACGACGCGCACGTGGTATTGCACGGGAATGTCGAGCGGGCTGTTGCCCGCGCGCGCCGATGTCACGTGGATCGTCGCCGTGAAATCTCCGAGAGGCAGTGTCGTCGTGTCGGGACCGGCGACGATGGTGGTCGGCGCTGTCGTTCCGCTCAGCGTGGCAAGGAGCCATCCCGTCGGCTGACCCGCGGCATAGGTCACGGTCAGGGCCAGTCCATCGAGCGGATTGAGCCCGCCGTTGGTGATGTTGATCGTGGCGCGGCCCGGCGGAACGTTGCCGGCTTCCCCGATGAAATCGAGCGACGTCGGCGATGCGACGATGCGCGCGCCGAACACCGTGAGCACATCCGTGCCGCTGACACCATCTACCGTTGCCGTGATGGTCGAGGCTCCGGGTGCGACGCCCGTCGCGACGCCGGCCTGCGTGATGGTCGCAACCGCGGGCGTCCCCGATGTCCAGCTCACCGTGCGATTGGTGAGCGACAACACGTTCCCAGCCCCATCCTTTGCTGTGACGGTCAGCGCCGTCGTCGAGCCGACGATCACGCTCGCCGGATTCGGTGTGATGGCGACCGATGCCACCGCTCCGATGACCGTCAGCGTGGCCTGGCCGGATTTCCCGCCGGTGGATGCGATGATGTGCGCCGTGCCCGGGCTCGCGCCCGTAGCGATCCCGATCTCGGAGCCGGGAATGCCGGCCACCGTCGTGTTGTCGCTCGTCCAGGTGAAAATCCGGTTCGGAATCACTACACCCTGAGCGTCCCGCGCGACGGCAGTGAACGTGACCTGCTGCCCGACGCGTACGACGTTGGTCAACGGCGTCACGTCGATGCGTGCCACATTGCCGAGCACCACGGTGCCCACCGCTTCGACGATCGCGCCCGGGCCAACGAGCGTCGGCGGGAGCACGGCGCGGTCGATGACGGTCGTTCCGCTCAACAACGTGATCTCGGCCAGCACGGCGCACTGGCGGCCGGGCGTGACGCGCAGCGGGTCGGCGATGCATCCGTGCAAATCGAGATCGAGCGCCAGGGGTGTCGACCCGGAGCCTACCGTCGTGGTGACGCGCGCGAGCTCGACGGTGTCGGCGGGCGACGGTCCATCATTTTGGCGCCTGAGATAGAACGCTCGTATGAGGAGCGTGGCGCCCGACGGCGCCGACACGTCGGCGTGAATCCCGAGGTGGCCCGGCACGCGATCGCTCGCGGTGACCGCGCCATCCGAGCGGCAGGCGCTGAGCAGCACGCTCGCCATCGCCAGGGCGACCACCGGCCAGCGCGTTGCCATCGCGCGCGCTCCGATCACACTCGTCACACGCATCCGATCCATGAGCGACCTTCCGGCTGCTGACTGTTGACGTCCGCTGCGCGAACGAGAGAGTTCGTGATTTCCCATGGACGGCTAGAAGCGCGCGCCGAACGTCACGCCCGCGCCGAGCGCGGTGCCGTTGACGTTGGTGGTCTTCATGTCGAAGCGCCCGTACTGCGCGCGCACGAACGGCTGCAGCACGAAGTCGCCGAGATCATGCATCAGGCCGACGCCGAGTCCTCCGCCTACCACGCCGGCCGTCGTCAGCGAGCGGTCGACCGACAGACCCGTCTGATGCCGCCCGGTCAGCTCGATCGACAGTCCAGTGCTCGGCGACAGCGCGCGCACAGCGTGAATGCCGGCATCGAGGTAGTTGCCGCTCGTCCCCGCGACGCTTGCGCCATCCTGCGAGTAGCGCGTGCGGTAGCGGTCGACGATGAAGAAGCGCAACTCACGCAGTCGCGTCGTGCCGACGAGATATTGCCAGTCGGCGGAGAGCACAGGACCTAGCTGCACGTCGACGGTGCGCCGCACCGCGCTGCCGAACGTCAGCTTGTCATCGCGAAAGAAATCGGCGGCGAGCGTGAGGGTGGTGTGACTTTGGCCGATCGCGCCGCTGGTGCCTAACGACAGATGGATGGCGTCGCCCGGCCGGAAATCGGGCGAGGGTGCGCCGACCGTGAAGGCGGTGACCGGCGAGTACGTGCCGCGGAGCTCGTACGACGCGCCCGCCGCGACCGACCACTCGCCATACTGCCGCGCACCGACGACGCCGACGCTGCCGCCGGTGCCGCCGCCCAACGAGGGAATGCCGAAGCTCAGCGCCGGCGACGCGAGCACACGCAACGCGTCGAGCTCCCCCTCGTTGAGCTCCGTCTTGCCGGTCGCGGCGTTGAAGCTGGCGGTGAAGACGAGATGATCCTCGAGCAGCCGTCCGCTCAGCCCAACGCGTACGTCGGTGAGGCCATCGAGCTGATAGCGATCGGTGTTCAACGATGGATCGATCCCCCGCAGCTTCACCGTTCCCCAAGCGTGCGCCGCCGTTCCATCGATCGTCCACGCATCGCCGAGTGGAAAGGAAACGGCGATCGGAAGGGTCCACTGCGACGCGCTCTCGATCTCGACGCTGTCCCCGCCGACGAAGCTGCGCTGAAACATCCCGCGGCCGAAGGACCAGTGCTGGTACGCGGGCGCAATCGAGCCACCGGCGACCGGGGAGAGCGAGCCCTGTGCCGTGAGCGGTGCGGCAGCGACGACGGCGCAGGCGAGCGCGAGTGCGCCACAGCGGAGTCGCATCATTCGTGCGCCGTGATGATGATGATCAACGTGCCGTTCAGGAGCGGAAACGACGGATCGCCCGCGCCTCGCCCGCCCAGAGGAAAGACGTCCGACCGATTGACGCTCTGCAGTACCGCGAGCAGCGCGTCCGACGGACGATTGTTGTCGCCCGAGGCGAGCCGCGACGTCGAGCCTCGACTGCGCCGTAGCTGCCGCACTTCGCGAAGCCGCAAATCCGCCAAGCGGAACGCCGGGTCGATGCGCAGTGCTTCGGCGTACTGTTCTTCAGCGTCGGCGAAACGCCCCTCCGTCTCGAATCGCACGGCGCGGCCGTACGCCAGCAGCGCGGCGAGATCGCCAGTCTGCCGTTCCGAGATCGTCGCGCGCTCGGCCGGCGTGAGGTTGATGTTGAGTTGGCCGAAAATTCGAAACACCAGCTCCTTCTCGGCTGCAAGAATGTCGGCCAGCGGCGCGGTCGCGGTCACCGCGGGCCGCACCGTTCCGTCGGCGACATCGGCGATGCGCGCGTCAATGAGAATGTTGCGCCCGGAGAGACTGCCGATGCTGCCGAGCACCAATCGCCGCGCGCCGACGAGCCGCCCCACGCGTGGTGCGGAGGCGCTGTCGACGCGGCCGGCGCTGACGAGCTTGAGCTCGTCGAGCAGCGTTTCGAGCCTCACGCGGTCGACGATGATCAGCTGCGAGCTGCGCGCGAGGTCGGTCATCATGATGTCGGCCAGCCCGAAGGCGAGTGGCGCGACCGTGGTGTCGGCGGTCAGCAGCCGGAGCGGCGTGACGCCAAGCGTGCGAACGGAGATCGTGTCGGCGCGGAGCGACTGCTCGCGAGCGATCGCATCGCGCACCGAGCGTTGCACCGCGTCACCACCGCTCCCACCGCCGGTTCCAGACACGCCGGGATGGGCGCACGCGGAGAGAAGCGCGGCAGCGGTCGCCGCTAGCGTGATGGAGAGCGTCTGCTTCATGCGTCCTCGAATGCGGAGAAGAGCGCGGCGAGCGAGCCGAACGATCGGCCTCGAGCCCGCGGCGAAATTAGGCGCGCGCGGCGGAACGGTGGGGCGCCAAATGTCCAGCGCCGGGAGGCGAACGTAGCCCTGTGCCACGCGCCCGTCCAGACGGAGGAGTGGCGCCGGCGACGTCGCCGTGGCGTCCGCGGCCACGCCAACGATAACTTCAGCCTCCACGGTTCCGGCACTTCCTCCGTATGACATTCGAGCGATGATGTTTCACGTTCGCGCCGTTCTGCCGCGCGGGTTTCGCTGCGCGAGTCGCAACTGCGGCCTCAAGCCGACCGCCAAGGATCTGGCGCTCTTCGTCAGCGACACTGAGGCCGACGCCGCCGCCGTGTTCACTCGCAATCATTTTCCCGGTGCGCCGGTGATCCTCGGGCGGGAGACGATCCGGTATGGACGCCTCCGCGCGATCGTCGCCAACAGCAAGTGCAGCAACGTCGCGACGGGCGCCCGCGGACTCGACAACGCCCGCCGCATGGCCGCCGCGGCGGCGCGCGAGATCGGCACGTCGGCTGACCGTGTTCTCGTGAGCTCGACCGGCGTCATCGGGGTGCAGCTTCCGATCGAGATCATCGAGCGCGGCATCCGCGGGATGTCCGCCGAGCTGCAGGCTGATCCGATCGTTGGCGCCGAGGGGATCATGACGACGGATACGTACGCCAAAGCGATCTCGCTCGCCGTCGGTGACGCGACGATCACCTGGGTGGCGAAGGGATCGGGAATGGTCGCCCCGAACATGGCGACGATGCTCGCCTACATTTTTACCGACGCGAAGATCGATGCGGCCGCGCTCGACGGCATGTTGCGACTCGCGGTCGGCGGCACGTTCAACATGCTTTCGGTCGACAGCGACACGAGCACGTCGGACACGTGCGCAATCCTCGCCAACGGACGCGCGGGCGCCGTCGACGGCGACGCGTTCCGCGACGCATTGATTGCCGGCTGCCTTCGCATGACGGAGATGCTTGCAAGCGACGGCGAGGGCGCCACGCGCCTGCTGCGGGTGATCGTGCGGGGCGCCGCGCACGACGCCGACGCCCGGCGCATCGCCAAGTCGCTCGTCGACTCTCCGCTGATCAAGACGATGGTCCACGGCGCGGATCCCAACGTCGGGCGACTGTTGATGGCAGTGGGGAAGTGCGTCGACTGTCGCGTCGAGCCATCGTCGACGGATGCCTGGATCAATGGGCACGCCGTCGTACGCAGCGGCATCCGTCTCGACTTTGATGAAGCCGTCGTCCGTGCCGCGCTCGCCACCGACATCGTCGAGCTCGAGGTCACCTTGGGCGTCGGTGATTCCGACGCAACGGCTTTTGGCTGCGACTTGTCCAACGGCTACGTGGACGAGAACGCCGCCTACTTCTCGAGCTAGCGGGCACGGGAGGTCGAGAGCTCTGGCGG
>JALZAE010000223.1 GCA_030948535.1 Gemmatimonadota bacterium
CCTTGATTCCCATCTCGATACCCGCCACCGGATTCGTCGCGATCGTGTAGCTCTTCTTGGCGACGATCCCCTCTGCTTCGGCTGAGATGGTCACGGTGCCGGCCTTGTTCCCCGTGACGTTGCCGAAGCGGTCGACCGAGGCGACCGCGGGGTCCGAGCTGCGCCACGTCGCGGCGACGCCGTGCCGCTCGCTGTTATCAGCGTGATACCCTTTCGCCGCATGGGCGAGCATGATGCCGGTGTACAGCCGGCCGGGCTCCGGGACGATTTCCATCTTCGTGAGCGTGGGCCACGTCACGTTCACGGGAATCTCGAGGATGATGGGATCCCTCGCCCCCATCGCCGTCGCCGTCGCTATGAAGATCCCAGCGGTCACGGCCTTCGCCATGCCGTCGCCGAACTGGATCGCCATGCGCGGGCCGCCGACGCGAACGAACGCGTCGGTAATGACGTTCCCGGCCGCGTCGTAGGCGGTCACCTTGAATGGAACGCTTTCGCCGGCCTTCATCGTCAGTGAGGTCGGCTCGGCGACGAGCTTGGCGACGACCGGCTGGGCCGTCGCGGGTTTCGCGGCGGGCTGCTGCGCGAGTAGCACGACGGCGCTCGACGCGAAGATACCGACGACCATCGCGGTGGTCCTGACGAACCGCGCCGTGCGAATTACGTTCATGTTTGGTCAACTCCTGTCTCGACGCGACCGGCAGCGACCGGGCGAGCGTATTGGCTCCCGCACGCCGGATCGGTCCGGCTAGAGGTCGTGATGATGGCTTCCACTCGCTACGCTCGCAAGGCAACCAGCTGCGTCGCGCGCGCCGCCGTCGCGCTGATTGCCGCCGCGACCGCGCGCGCGCAACGGCCGGTGCCGGCGCCCGCTCCACCCAACCCGGCGAACAACTATTGGGTCTACGTTGGCGCGGAGTCCGCCGATCGGATCTATCGCATTCGCTTCGGTCCCCACGGCGCCGTCGTTGAAAAGATCACCGAAGTCGGCGAGCTGCCGGCCGAGATGGAAGGGCCACACGGTTTGCAGATCTCGAAGGATGGCAAGTATCTGCACATGACCACCGGCCACGGCACGCCCGATGGCAAGTACTGGAAGTTCGCGCTCGGTCCGGACACGCTTGTCGGTCCCGGAATCTTTCTCGGAAATTTCCCGGCATCGATCGACGTCACGCCGGATGGACTCTACGCCTTCTCCGTGAACTTCAACTTGCACGGCGAGATGGTGCCGAGCTCCGTGTCGGTCGTGTACACGCCCACCAACACTGAGATCGCGCGCACGGAGACGTGCGTGATGCCGCACGGCAGCCGCATCGATCCGAGCGGCACGCGGCAATACTCCGCCTGCATGATGGATGACCAGCTCGTGGAGATCGACACGCGGTCGTTCAAGGTGGCGCGTCGTTACGGACTGGCGAAGGGAAAAGAAGGACCGATCGCCCTGACCCCGCCCTCGGATCACGACATGTCGACGATGGGGAGCGAGGAGATGGCGGGGATGAAGCACACGATGGCTCCGGCGTCGTGCTCCCCCACCTGGGCGCAGCCCTCCGCCGACGGCTCGAAAATCTACGTCGCCTGCAACAAGGCGGATGAGATCGTCGAGATCGATCGCGACAGCTGGAAGATCACCCGACGCTTCAAGACGGGACGCGGTCCGTACAACCTCGGCGTCACCCCGGACGGCAAGCTGTTGATCAGCTCGCTCAAGCAGGGCGGATCGATGCAGGTCTTCGATCTCGCGACCGGTCAGAGCGTGCTGCAGATGAAGAGCTCGACGACCGTGACGCATGGCGTCGCGATAAGTCCCGATTCTCGCTACGCGTTCCTGAGCAGCGAGGGCGTGGGCGCGGCGCCCGGCAAAGTAGATGTGTACGACTTGCGTGCGCTCATGCGCGTCGGATCAGTCGACGTGGGCCAGCAGGCGGGCGGCATCGCCTTCTGGAAGACGGAGCCCGTTCGTCCTTAGTGCACGGCGATCTGGTAGGACCGCATCTTTTTCTCGAGCGCGAAGGTGATCTGCGCTCCCGGCCGCACGAATAGAATGTCCGTCTTTTGGCGCATCGTCGAGCCGACGGGGTCCGCGTAGAGGTTAAACTCGCGCGTGATCACGCGGCCGTCGAGCTCGAACGTCGATCTGTTCATCGACGCCACGGTGCCGAGCCGGATGAACTGTCCGGCGTGGATGACGAAGACACGCACATCGAAGATGCTTTCGTTGATCACCTCGAGCGACGCCGTCCCCACGACGTCCGTGCTGTCGGCCGCAGGCAGCGGCGAGGCGATCGGCTCTTCATAGGAGCGCGGCGCGCAACTCGTCATCGCGAGCCACGCTGCGGCGACGGCAAGCGACGCGACGTGGCGCAGTGCCCGCGATTCGCGCAACGATCGTTGCTGCCGTCCGACCAGCTGAGGGCTCGCCGACACGATTCCTTCCTCGATGGGATAGCCCATGCTGTGAGGGCGCCGGTCATCTCGCAAGGGTTTCGTCAAGAGCCGTTGGAACTCCGCACACAATGTCAATTGCGCGGACAAATGCTTGACATCGAAACGAAGAAAGCCTAACACTCCACTGACAAAAGAAATCGCAACAACTCCTTTCGCCCGGCCGGCTCAGCCGTTTGTGCGGCTAGCCCGTCGCGTTCCACCCCGCACGTCCCGCCGTTTGCGTCGTTCCACCACCACACCAGGAGGGCGTTGTGCGCAAGCCTTATCGATTTGGGCTGGCATTACTCGCCACATTGTTCGCCGCGGCAACAAGCCGAGCTCAAACCCGAGAAATCACTGGCAAAGTGACTTCCGCCGCATCGCAGCAAGGCATCTCGGGCGCGACCATCACCATCACCGGGCGCTCCGGGGGAGCACTGACCAATGAGCGCGGGATGTACCGCTTCATGGCCCCGGCCGGCGATGTCACGCTCGTAGTGCGTGCCATCGGATACAAGCGTACCGAGATCAAAGTACCTGCGACAACGTTGGTTGCCGACGCACTGCTCGAGACCGATCCGCTGCGACTCGATGAGGTCGTGGTCACGGGTCAGGCGACCACCACCGAGCGTCGTAACGCGACGACCGCGGTGACTACGGTCACCGCGGAGCAACTCACCACCGTGCAGTCATCGTCGATCGAGAACGCGCTGCAGGGGAAGACGCTCGGCGCGACCATCAACATGAACTCGGGCGCACCGGGCGGCGGCGGACAGATTCAGATCCGCGGCGTGACGACCATTCTTGGCAACGGCCAGCCCCTGTACGTGGTCGACGGCGTCATCATTGACAACACGTCGACGCCGACCGGCGCGAATGCGATCACGCGTGCCACCGGCGCCAACGTCGCGTCGAACCAGGATAACAACGTCAACCGCCTGGCCGACATCAATCCGAACGACATCGAGAATGTCGAGATCCTGAAGGGCGCGGCGGCATCATCGATCTATGGCGCCAAGGCGACGAACGGTGTCGTGCTGATCACGACCAAGCGCGGCAGCAACAACGCACCGCGCGTGCAGCTGACGCAGCGTGTCGGCCAGTACCGCGTGGACCGGCTGCTCGGATCGCGCCAGTTCTTGTCTGACTCCGCGGCGCTCGACGCCTCGAACTACAATGGCGGCGGTGCCGCCGCGACCGCCGCGGTGCACGCCGCGTGCGCGGGGTCGGGTGGCTGCAAGTACTACGACTACCAGTCGGAGCTCTACGGAAAGAAGAATCTCTCCTACGAGTCGATCGCCACGCTCAGCGGCGGCACGCAGGACACGAAGTACTACGCGTCGCTCACGAACAAGTACGACGCGGGCACGCAGATCAACACCGGCGACAAGCGCCAGTCGCTGCGCCTGAACATCGACCAGAACCTCGGGTCACGGCTGACTGCCAACCTTGGGCTCAACGTCTCGCGCAGCTTCACGCAGCGTGGCCTGTCGAACAACGACAACACCTTCACGAGCCCGTTTTATCTCTTCGGCTATACCCCGGCAGTGATCAACCTGAGCGAGCGCGATGCGCAGGGGAATTATCCACTCAATCCGTTCGCCGGCGGCGGATCGACTTCGTCGAATCCCTTCCAGACGCTGTCGTACGTCGGGAACAACGAGGACGTGTACCGCAACATTGGCAACGGTCGCATGTCCTTTCACGCGCTTCAAACGGACCGCAACCTGGTCGACTTCACCGTGCTCGCCGGCTTCGACACGTACAACCAGGGCAACGCGGTCTATTCGCCGAACTTCCTCCAGTACGAGCCGAACGACGGCTTCCTCGGCACGACGCTCCAGGGCAACATCCTCAGCCGCCAATCGAACGGCTCGATCAACGGTGTGTGGACATTTTCGCCGGGCGCTAGCAGCCGTCTGCACTTCCTCACCAGCGCTCGCACGTCGGGCGGTCTGCAGGCCGAGCAGCGCGACCAGAACGCGTACCGCGTTCGCGCCCGCGGTCTCGTTCCGACGATCGATCTGATCAATCAGGGGACGCCGACGATCGAGCAGACGAAGAACGCCGTTCGCGATCAGGCCTACTACCTGACCGAAGAGCTCGGGCTGCTGGATGACCATCTCAACTTGATCGGCGGCTTCCGCGCCGAACGCAGCAGCGTGAACGGCGACCGCAAGAAGTTCTATACCTTCCCGCGCATTTCCGGCTCGTTCCGCGTGGGGGGTGACAGGCTGCCAGCCCTGCACCTCGATGATATCAAGATCCGCGCGGCCGTCGGCACGTCCGGCAACCAGCCGCGCTACGGCGACCGCGACATCACGTTCAACGGCCTCGGCTTGATCGGCGGCGTGAACGCGCTCGGCGCTGGCCAGACCGTCGGCAACCCGCTCATCAAACCGGAAAAGATGACGGAGACCGAGCTCGGCACCGACATGTCGTTCCTGAATCAGCGCGTCGGCTTCGAGTACACGCACTTCGATCGCAAGATCACCGACCTGCTGCTGACGGCTCCACTGTCGCTCTCCAGCGGGCTGACGGCGAAGATCATCAACGGCGGGCGGTTGCGCACGACGGGCGACGAGTTCGGCCTCACCGTAGTGCCGCTGCGCACGCGGAACTTCACGTGGACGTCGCGCAACCAGTGGTACACTTTCCGCTCGACGGTGGAGGACCTGCCGGTGCCCGCGTTCGTCGTCGCCAACTCGGGGTTCGGGTCGGCATATGGCCGCGCGCGCATCCAGCAGGGCTACAGGACGACCTATATCTGGGGCAACCTGACGCACGCCGACGGCTCGGTGAAGGACACCGTGCTCGCCGACGCGAACGCGAAGTATCAGATGCAGTTCGGCAACGAGTTCAGCTACAAGCGGCTGACCCTCAATTTCCTGGTCGACTGGAAGAACGGCGGCTACGTCGGAAACCTCACGAACAGTCTGTTCGACGAAGGCCGGAACTCCCGCGACTACGACGTTCCATTCGCCGCGGGCGAATGCCTCAAGAACGTGGCCGGCCGCATTTGCAACACGGGTGCTGCGACCACACTTGGCAAGTTCCGCTACAGCGCCTGGAATGGCGGTGGACAGGCCGGCGTGTACGTGCAGGACGGCGGTTACGTCAAGCTTCGCGAAGTCTCGCTGAGCTTCCAGGTGCCGGAGCGGTGGGTACAGCGGGTTCCGCTGGGCACGCGTGACGCGCGCATCAGCCTCACGGGCCGCAATCTGAAGACATGGACGGATTATTGGGGCACCGATCCCGAAGTCAACAACTTCGGCAATCAGAACGTCGCGCGGTTCGTCGACCTCGCGCCGTACCCGCCGAACCGCAGCTTCTTCTTCAGCATCGACCTCGGGTTCTAGCGATGACCATCATCATAAACCAAAACTCCACTCCTGTAAGGAGCGCGATAATGAAGAAGTTTTTCTACGGCGGCCTTGCCGCGGCCATGATGCTCGCGGCGGCTGCCTGCAACTCCGACCGTCTGACGGTTCCGAATTACCAGAACCCGACGCCGCCCGCGGTCGCCGGCGACCCGCGGGGCGCCGTGCAGCTGTTCGTGAACGGCATCCTGTTCCGCGATCGCCAGGGCGCCGCGGGCTACATCAACGGCGTGGGCCGACTCGGACGCGAGAGCCAGGAGTTCGCGAATACCGAGGCGCGTAACATCAGCCATTACGTGACCAGCCTGGTGAACGATCCGACGGGCTTCGCGAGCGGCGGCAACTTCGGCCTCTTTTACACGGAGCTGCTCGAGAGCTCTAATTTCCAGAATACGATCAACGGATTGACGTCGTTCACGGCAGCAGAGAAGAGCGCGTCGCTCGGCTTCGCCCACACGTTCGATGCGTACGAGCTGTACCTCGCGATCACCGTGCGCGGTGGCGGGCCGGGCTCGCTCGCGGCGTACGGTCTGCCGGTCACCATCAACGCGGACCCGGCCGTGCTGACACCGTTCGTGTCGCGCGACTCGGTGTACAATTACATCATCGGCCTGCTCAACCAGGCCAAGACGGAGTTGGCGGCTGGCGGAGCGGCGTTCCCGTTCTCGCTCAACGCGGGCTTTACGAGTAATGGGACCTTCAATACGCCGGCGACGTTTCTCCAGTTCAACCGCGCGCTCGCCGCGCGGGTGAACGCGACCCGCGCTTCGCTGGGTGTGGCGGGGTGCGGCGCGCCGAAAAGCGCGGCGTGCTATACGACGGTGCTCACCAACCTCACCGAGTCCTTCTTCAGTCCCGCTCCGGCGGACTTCACCAAGGGCGTCTACCGCATTTACTCCACCGCCGCCAACGATGCCGTCAACGGTTTTGCGCCGGCGTCCGACCCGAGCAACCTAGCGCACCCGTCCATCCGCGCCGATGCGCAGGCGGGCGACACACGCGTCGCGGCGAAGACGTTTCTTCTCGCGTCGCCGATCCCCTCGCCCGGCAACTACGACATCGCGACCAACGTCGATTTCCTGCTCTA
>JALZAE010000131.1 GCA_030948535.1 Gemmatimonadota bacterium
CTTCTTCACCGCTTTGAGCAAGCCTTCGTTGCCGATCGCGACGAGCTCGCTGAGGTCGAGACCGTGACCCTGGTATTTCTTCACATAAGAGATCACGAACCGTAGGTTCGCGGTGACGAGGCGCTCGGCGGCCTTTTCATCACCCTTCTGCGCCCGGCGGGCGAGGCGGCGTTCTTCTTCCGCGTCGGTAATCAGCGGAAGCTTTTGAATGTCCTGGAGGTACTGATCGAAAGCAGTGGAGGGAGACGAGCGGAAAAACTTGGACGACGACCTGGATTCGGTCACGCGCTCCATACACGCCCCTTCGGTTACCGGAAGGTTGGACGAGCGAACCGGCTCGCTGCGGCCCCACTAGGGACGGGCAGGATAACGCGACTGGGCAACACGGTCAACAGCCACGAAGCGTGCCACGTTAGGCAGGCGAGTCGCCGTCGTTCGATGGGGGTGGTGGTTAGCAAATCGGCCGCCGTCGGTTGGTCGAAACCCGTGCGGCGGCCGTTCGGAGGTTAGACTCGCTCGGCGCTTCACGGCGCCGGAGGATCCTTCATCTTCGTCCGTTGCGTCGCCAAGATCACCCCGAGCCCGATCATTACCACCGCTCCGATGCCGATCCACATTGGCGCGACGTTTAGCCAGTATGC
Organism: Gemmatimonadota bacterium; assembly: GCA_030948535.1. Classification (GTDB taxonomy): domain Bacteria; phylum Gemmatimonadota; class Gemmatimonadetes; order Gemmatimonadales; family Gemmatimonadaceae; genus JALZAE01. The sequence goes on from JALZAE010000131.1 coordinate 642, forward strand.
GGCCATCGCCAAGCCCATGATCAAGATCAGGAAGCCCAAAAGGTAGGTGCCGAAAGCACTCATGGTCGCGCTCCGTGTCGATCGTTGAGCAGAGCTAAGGCAAGTGTAGTGCCTCGCTTACCGACCGACGGTGGGCATGCGCGCCGCCTCCCAGAGCATCTCCAGCACGGCAGATTCTTCGACGCGCAGGGTGAACTCGTCCCCGGACGTTGCCATCGCACCGATCCGGCTCGGCAGCGCATACTGCGCGGCTCCGGCCCGGGCCTTCTTGTCGCCGCGGGTCAGCTCCACAACGCGGTTCGGATCGAGGCCCGCCGGGAACGCCGATGGAAGTCCGGCGCTCATCACCGCCTCTCGAATCCGATGCACTGTCCCCGACTCGGCCACGCCGATCCGCTCGGCCAGGAGCGACTCGAGCACCATCCCCATGGCCACGCACTCGCCGTGAAGAAACGCATAGTCGGAGGCCACTTCGATGGCGTGCCCGAGCGTGTGCCCGAAGTTGAGAATCTTGCGGGGACCCGCCTCGAACGGATCGCGCTTCACGATCTCGGCCTTGATGGCCACGCTGCGCGCGACCACGGAGGCGAAGGCGGGATCGCGCGGCGCTTGCACCAGCGTCAGCGCGCGACTGGCGAGCCGGTCGAAGTACGCCGCGTCGGCGATCACGCCGTGCTTGATGGCCTCGGCAAATCCTGACCGCAGCTCGTCGGCGGGTAGCGAGACGAGTGTATCGGTGTCGATGAGAACCGCCGCCGGCGGATGAAACGCGCCGACGAGATTTTTTCCAGCCGGCGTGTCGACCGCCGTCTTGCCGCCGATCGACGCATCGATCATCGCGAGCAGCGTCGTCGGCACTTGGATGTAAGGGACGCCGCGCATGAAGGTCGCTGCTACGAATCCCGCCAGGTCGCCGACGACTCCGCCGCCGAGCGCGATGATCGTGGTGTCACGACCGCAGCCGGCCTGCAGCATCCAGTCGGTAATCGTCGTCCAACTGTCGCGCGTCTTGAATTTCTCGCCGGGCGGAATGGTCAGCACCTCACACTGGTCGTCGCCGAAGCCGGCCAGCACCGTATTCGCGTATTGCCGCGCGACGGTCGTGTCGCTGATGACGATATACCGGTGCGCCGGCGCAACTTCGCGCGCCGCCTGGCCGACGAAGCCCAGGGAGCCCGAAGTGATGGCGACCGAGTAGGTGTCGAGCTCTATGCGATGCAACGCGGTGGGGCGGGTGCGGGGGGGGAGGTGCGGAGTGTGGGACTGCACGTCCGGCGATTCACCACGTCACCTCGGCGGCGCCGGCGCGCTTGTTGGCGAGGCGGGCGAGGACGAACAGAAGATCGGAGAGGCGGTTGAGATAGATCACCACTACGGCCGGCGTCTCGACGTTGTGGTGGCGGAGCGCGATCACGCGGCGCTCCGCTCTCCGGCACACCGTGCGCGCGACGTGCAGCGCGGCGGACTTGGCGGTGCCTCCCGGGAGAATGAATGCCGTGAGGGGCTCGAGCTCCTTCTCGGCATCATCGATGGCGTGCTCGAGCTCGGCGATGCGTTCGTCGTCGATGCGCGCTTTCTTCAGCTGCTCGACCACCTTCTCCGGCTTCGGCGTGGCGAGCAGAGCGCCGAGGCTGAAGAGATCGCGCTGAATCGGTGCGAGGACCTCGTCGATCCGCGGCATCATCTCGACCGACCGCGCGGCGCCGAGCACGGCGTTCAGCTCATCGACGTCGCCATACGCCTCGACGCGCGGGTCATCCTTCGGCACGCGGCCGCCGCCGAAAAGTCCCGTGTCGCCCTTGTCGCCGGTCTTCGTGTAGATCTTCATCGACTGCAAGCTACAGACTGTTAGCCGCAGTCGTCAGTGAAGACTTCTTGGCCGTTATCTGCCGAGGATGCGCGCGAGAATGCTGCGATCTTTTCGGCGCAGCTTCAGGTTGGAGAAGCTCGTCAGCTGGTTGTCGTCGTCGCTCGCGGTGGCGCGGCGGTGAATCGACGGGAAGAGGGCGGCGAGATGTTCTTGCAGGCGGTCGGGTGTCCCGACGACGCGCTGGGATTCGCCCCAGGCGTCGAGCGCGCGTCCCAACTGCGCGGCGGTCGGACGTCGCTCCGGCTCGCGCGAGAGCGCGGCCAGCAGCAGCTCATCGATCTCCGGCGGCACGCCGGGATTCAGAATGCGCACGCTGGGGATCGGCTTGAGCGTCACTTCGTCGATCGCCAGCACCGTGACGTCTTCCGCGAACAGCGGCTCGAGGGTCAGCAACTCATAGAGCACGACGGCAAGCGAGAAGACATCGCTCTTGCCATCGGCGTCGAGCGCGAGGCACTGCTCCGGGCTCATGTAGTGCTTCTTGCCGATCAGCATCGCGTGCTTCGCCACCGGATCGAACGACGTGTTCGCCTTCGCGATGCCAAAATCGGCGAGCTTGATGTGTCCATCCCAGGTGGCCATCACGTTGCCGGGACTGACGTCGCGATGGACGATGTCGAGCCGCTGGCCGTCGGGATCGATGAAGTTGTGCGCGAAGTCGAGTGCGCGGCAGACGCGGCTGGCGATGTAGGCCGCCATCGTCACGGCGATCGGCTGGTTCAGCTCGTGATGCCGGTCGATCATCGCGCGGAGCGTCGGCCCCTGGATGTATTCCATCGCGATGTAGAACTGTCCTTCGACCTCGCCGAGCTGGTAGATCTGCACGATGTTTCCGTGCACCAAGTTGGCGGAGAGCTTCGCTTCGTCGATGAACAGGCGCTTCCAGTCGGCTTCGCGGGCGTACTTCGGATGAATGACTTTGAGCGCGACGCGCTTGGTGAAGCCGGCGGGTCCGAGATGCTCCGCTTCGTACACCGTCGCCATGCCGCCCACGGCGATCTTGCGGACGAGACGGAACGAGCCCGTGTATTCCAGAACGTGCTCATCGCTGACTACTATTCCCATCCGGCCGGTCGTCCGCGCGTGCGTCATTGAACGCTCCCCACCCATCCGAGATGCAGCACGACATCAAAGACGTCACGATCATCGGCGGAGGGCCTACGGGACTCTTCGCCCTCTTTTATGCGGGGATGCGGGGTGTCACCGCACAGGTGGTGGATGCGCTGACTGAACCGGGAGGGCAGCTCACAGCGCTCTATCCCGAGAAATACATTTTCGACGTCGCAGGCTTCCCCAAGATCCTCGCCAAGGACCTGGTCAAGGGACTCGCCGAACAAGCCGCGCAATTCCAGCATCCGATCCATCTGAACCAGCAGGTGACGGCGCTCGAGGAGCGCGACGGCCTGTTCACGCTGGTCACGGAGCGGGATCGCTTTCCGAGCCGCGCGATCATCATCGCGGCGGGCATCGGCGCATTTTCCCCACGTCGTCTCCCGCAGCCAGCGGCCGAGCCCTGGTACGGGCGCGGCATTCACGATCGGGTGATGGATCCGGAGCAATTTCGCGGGCAGCATGTACTCATTATCGGCGGCGGGGACTCAGCTTTTGACTGGGCGCACCAACTTGCCCACCGCGTCGCGTCATTAACACTCGTTCACCGTAGCGATCGCTTCCGCGCGCACGGGGCGACGGTGGCCGCCGTGAACGACGCGGCGACCGCCGGCCGCACGAAAGTTCTGACCTTCCACGAGCTGGCCGAAGTGCACGGCGAGGACCGCGTGCAAGGCGTCACGCTCAAGGACATCAAGGGGAAGACGACCCACCGGATCGATGTCGACGCGATTTTGCCGATGCTCGGGTTCGTGAGCGACATGGGCGCGGTCTCGGAATGGGGGCTGCAGATCGCCAACGACGAGATCAGCGTCAACAGCTTGATGGAGACGGGTCGCGCCGGCGTCTACGCCGCGGGCGACGTGACGACCTATCCCGGCAAGCTCAAGCTCATCGCCTGCGGATTCGGCGAGGCGGCGACGGCGGTGAACCAGGCGGTGCACTGGATCTATCCGGAGAAGAAAGCCACGCCGGGGCATTCATCGAACATGGCCATCTTCGGCCAGAAAGACGACTAGCGGTTTCGCGGGCGGATTTCGGGGGTGCTCGGGTGAGTCGCGCGTTGCGGGTGCATCGCGCGTGGCCCGGCGCGGGCGTCCGGCCCGTCGAATTCCGTCTCATGATGCACGTCGCCCGGCTTAGCAATTCGCGGCACCCGTGGTGTCTCTCGGCCTCACTCGAAGCATCGGCCGCAAGAGTTCGCGGGTTCGCGAATGTGCCTTCCGCATCGGCGGACCGCGCGTTCAGGCGGTGAGTTTCTCAGCTCGCGAGAGCGCGGCATCTCTCGCGTCGCGCGAAGCGCGGCGGACCGCGCGACGCTCGGACGCTCCGTGCGCGGCGATGAACATGAGGGGACCGGCGCGGGCCCCCGCGCCGGTGCACGCGCGATGATACAC
>JALZAE010000184.1 GCA_030948535.1 Gemmatimonadota bacterium
TGGCGCTGGAGGCGCCGAGCACGTCGGGGATGCCGCCGACCGAGCTCGTCACGATGGGGACGCCCGCCGCCATTGCCTCGAAGAGCACCATGGGTGTTCCTTCCGTACGTGAGCTGAGTACGAAGACGTCGAAGGCGGTGATGAGTCTGCCCGCGTCGAGCTGCGCGCCATGAAAGGTGACGCGATCGCGGACGCCGAGCGTGCGCGCCAGATTCTCGAGGCGATCGCGCTCGGCGCCGTCCCCCACGACCGACAACAACACGTCCGGCGACACTGAGGCGAGTGCCTCGAGCAACACGTCGACGCCCTTCTCGCGACCGAGCCGCGCGATGATGCCCAACATCCTCCGCCCTTCGGGGAGCGACAGATGCGCGCGCGCCGTGGCGAAATCGTGCGGCGCCAACAGCTCGGTGTATCCGTTCGGGACGAGATGCAGCTTGTTTCGCGTGACGCCCGCGGCGGCGAGCCGCGCGACCAGTTGCCGAGAGACGGCCACCACGCCGTCGAAGGAGCGCATCCCGCGGCGCTGCATTCGCTCGTACGTCTGGTTCTTCCAGCCGCCGCCCGTGAATCCATGCACGGTCGTCACCGTTGGAATCCCGGCGCGCCGCGCCACGGGGCCGTCGATAATATCCGGGCGGTAGCCGTGCGTGTGCACCACATCCGGCTTGAGCTCGCGGCAGAGCGCACGGACGCGCCAGCGCTCGCTCAGATAGCCGCGGCGCGACACGGTGAGCGGCTTGAGCGACACACCCGCCGCTTTCAGCCCGACGCAGAAAGGCGAGTCTTCAGGACGGCCGTCGAGCACCGCGGCGACGTGCACCCGATGGCCACGAGCTTGCTGCCCGATGGCGAGCAAACGCACGACGCTCTCGAGCCCGCCGACATCGGTTGGGGCGACGATATGAAGAATCGAGAGGGATCGAGACATGGAACGGGGCGGGCAGTGACGGGATGGCACGTGACGGGAGCATTGCGTTGGGCTAACATAATGCGCTGCTCGGACGTTGTGGGGGAACACTTTGCGTTCCATGCACGCGCGAAGTGCATTTCACGCTTGACAATCGTCGATTTCGAACCACGAGAAATCGACTCGCGCAATACGTAAGGAGAAGGCAATGGTTGCCGACATGCGGTCGCTGACTCCGGCTGCCTTGGTGACGAAGTCGAAAGCGCGGAAGGCATGATGACCGACGCGAGGCACCGTCGGTCGGCGTCGCTCGATCTCATCGTCTGCCGGCGAATCCTTAGCACGATCGCTGGCCCAGTCACCATCTGATGCCGCTTTCGACACGCCCGTTCTTCCGCACCGCCGATGCGCCGGCACAGACGAAGCGTCTGCTGCTGCTCTCGTATCATTTTCCGCCGGCACAGGCGGTCGGCGCGCTCCGCTGGCAGAAGTTTGCGCGATTCATCGCCGAACGCGGCTGGGGCCTGGATGTCATAACGTTGCATCCGAGCGACCTCAAGTCGAAGGATCCGTCGCGCCTCGCCGAGCTCCCAGAAGGGATGCGTGTGCTCGGCGTGCCGCGCTCGTCGCCGCTCATCGAGCGCATCGAGCACGAAGTGTGGACGATCTACCGCAAGCTCAGTCCGAGGCGCGTCGGCGTCGCGACGGAGGCGGCGGAGAACGCGCAGGCGCCGTTCCCGAAGGCGGAGCGGCGGCCGGGCTCGCTCGGACACGCGGAGATGCACTGGGCTCGCCACGTGCCGCGCGATTTCGTGCGCACCTACTACGCATGGCTCGAGTACGCGCGAACAGGCGCGTGGGCGCACGATGCGGCCGAGCTGGCCATGCGCGTCGCCGACCCGCGCGTGCACCTCGCCATCGTGAGCTGTGGTCCCCCACACATGGTGCACGACGCCGGCCGCCGCGTCGCGCGACGCGTCGGCCGTCCCTTCATCATGGACATGCGCGATCCGTGGCGGCTCGTGCAGCGGCTACCGGAGGAAGTCGCGAGTCCGCTCTGGATGCGACTCGCCGCCCGGCACGAGCGCGACGCCGTTCGCGACGCGACGCTCGTTGTGGCCAACACGGCGCCGCTACGCGCCGCGATGCAGGCGCGATATCCCGACGCCGCGGATCGCATCATCACGGTGATGAACGGCTACGACGATGAGCGTCTGCCGCGAACGCGGCGCGATGCGCGCTTCACCCTCCTCTATGCGGGCACGATCTATCTCGACCGCGATCCCCGGCTGCTCTTTCGGGCCGCGGCGCGAGTGATCCGCGAACTCGCGCTGACGCCGGCGCAATTCGGCATGGAGTTCATCGGCGCCGCGGACACGTACGCCGGTGCCGAAATCGTCGGCATGGCGGCGCAGGAAGGCATTCGCGAATTCGTACGCAGCCGTCCGCCGATGTCGCGGGCGATGGCGATGCAGGAGCTTGCCGGTGCGACGATGCTGGTGAGCCTGCCGCAGGACAGCGACATGGCCATTCCGTCAAAGGTGTTCGAGTACATGCGCTTTGAAGCGTGGGTGTTGGCGTTGACCACGCCCCAGAGCGCCACCGCCGGCGTGCTGGGCGTCACCGGCGCCGACGTCTGCGCCCCCGACGACGTGGATGGCATCGCCGCGGTGCTCGCTCGCCGCTATCGCCAGTTCGCCGCTGGGGAGATGCCGCCGCGCCTCGCGCAAGACGAGCGCTTCAGCCGGCGCACGCAAGCACGCATACTCCTCGATGCGATCGACACGTGCTGCGCTCGCTTCGAGCCTCAGCCGGTCGACGGCCGCGCAACGGGCGACGGGACGCGCGAGGCCGGCGGCTCCTCCGACACATAGAGCGCCTCGTACGCGCGTACGGTCGCCTCGAGGCTGTAGGCGGAGATCACACGGGCGCGAGCGATCGTCTCATCCGCGCGGCGACGCGCGGGATCCGCCAGTGCATCGCGCCATCCGGCCGCGAGCGCCTCGTGGTCGCCGCTCTTCACCAGGCGATGCTGCAGCTGCGGCCCGAGCACGGCGCTATTGCCACCGACGTCGGTCACCACCGGGCAGCGTCCGGCGCTCATCGCCTCGAGCAGACTGATCGATGTTCCTTCGCTGAGGGACGACAGACTGAAGAGGGTGAACATCGCGTGCAAGTCGTGCACGTCGTCGCGCCAGCCGAGAAAGTGCACCGCGTCCGAGACGCCGAGCTCGGCGGCCAGCGATTGAAGTTTCTGCCGCTCCGATCCTTCGCCGGCGAAAATGAGGTGGGGCGGGGCGCCATCGCGCCAATCCGCGCGCAGCAGCGCCAGCGCGCGCACCATCAGATCATAGCCCTTGACGCGCTCCAGCCGGCCAATGGTGCCGAGCACGGGAGCGTCGGCCGAAATGCCGAGCGCGGTGCGGATGGCGCCATTGTCTTCCATCGGCTTGAACGCCTCGGAATCGACACCGTTCAACACGACGCGGATCCGATCCGGAAACGCGACGACGTGATCGGCGAGCTTTTTGGCCAGCGGCTCCGAGACGGCGACCACGACATCGGTGCGACGCGACGCCGCGCGATCGAGCAGCCGGTCCTGCCACGGGTCGGGTACCTGCCGTCCATGATCCGTATGGATGATGCGGCGAATGCCGGCGTGGCGCGCCGCCTTGGATGCTTTGTACCACACGCCGCTGTGCGAGTGGACGACATCGGGGGCGATCGACCGCATGAGCGCGGTGAGCGTGCGCGGCCACACCATCGACCACCGCGATTGCGGCGGCGCCACGTGGAGCGTCGCGATCTCCGAGAGACCCGCGGCGTTGCGTCCGAGATACTGCAAGCCGAGCACGTGAACCTCGAACCGGGACGGATCGGCGCCCCGCGCGAGGTCGGCGAGCACGCGCTCCATCCCGCCGTAGTGCAGGTTCTGGATGACGTGCAGCACGCGTGTGCGGCGGCCGGCGGAAGTGGCGCTCATCGCCGCAAGTCTCCCGAGGCGCGGAGCACGCGGACCGCGCGCTCGTGCACGCCATCGACCACGTCGAGTGCCCAGCGTGCCGCGACGAGCGTCGCCCGGCGCGACTTCGACATCCCCACCGCCGGGTCGAACTCGATCGTGCTCCCATGATTGTGAAAGTGTCCCGCCTTGAGGGCGGCCAGCGGATCGATCGTCTCGTCGTGCACCACGACACGTGTACCGCGGTCGTTCGACGCATCGTGCTGGTCGAGACCCGCGATGCCGACGACTTCCGGCCGGCGCTTGCGCAGGGCGTGGAGCAGGGC
>JALZAE010000186.1 GCA_030948535.1 Gemmatimonadota bacterium
CCCCCGCTCCATCACGACATCCCTCTGCGGGTCCGCACCCAACACAAACGTCTCCGTCCCCACCTCCACAAACCCGCACTTCCGATAGAACGCAATCGCGCGCGGATTGCGCTCCCAGACGCCGAGCCGGATCGTCCGCGCGCCTCGCGCCGAGGCGGCCGCGAGGACTTCATCCATGAGTGTTTGCGCCACGCCCCGTCCTTTGAGCTCGGGCGCGACGTAGAATCGCTCGAGCTGGATCGGCGCGTCCGGGCTCTGTCGCAGGTGCGCGTAACCGACGAGCTCATCGCCTCGCTGCGCGAGTAGCACTATGCCGGCGGGATCTTCGATCTCCTCGCGCTGATGTGCGTCGCCGAAGGCGGCGCTGGCATACGCCTCCATGTCCTCCGGCGTGTTGTCGATCGCGAACGCGGCGCGAAAAGTCTTGTCGGCGAATTCGGCGAGTGCCTCCGCGTCGTTCGGCACCGCCAGCCTGACTCGAATCGCGCCAGTCACTACTTGATGACCCCGGCGAGAAAGGCGCGAGCATCGCTCGCCCAGACGTGCATGCCCTTCGCGCCGCCGAAGCAATGCGTCTGCTCGTCTTCCGGACCCGTCTCGGGATAGATCTTTCCGGTGTATTGCTTGCCAAGCCGTTTGAATTCGGCCCCGATCACCCGGCTCGGCTCGAGGCTCGCATCCTTCGGCGGTTGAATCAAGAATACGGGAACGGTGATCTTCGCCACGGCTTTCACGAGACGATCCCGCAGCGGCGGCACGCCTTCCCAGCTCAGCGCCGCCGGCGAGATCGAGATCGCCGCTTTGTAGCCGACGCCGCGCTCGGCCCCGAGCAGCGTCTGGATGCCGCCGTAGGAGCATCCGGCGACGACCAAGCGATTGGTGTCGACGAAGACGAGATGCTTGGCGTACGCCAGTCCTGCGAGCTGGTCGTCCAGCTGCTCGGTCTCGAGCAGATGGACCGTCTCCCGCTGGAACGCTTCGCGACCGCTGGACTGCATGACCTGGGCGAGCGCATCTCGGATGTATTTCCCCTCGGACTCCCCGTGTCCCCGGCGCGTCGGCGCGAACAGCGCATAGCCCGCCGGGAGGAAGACTGCCGCCACTGAGTCGAACTGCGGTCCGCCGCCCGGATTCTGCTCGCTGCCGTGATTCCAGATGACGGTAGGGAATGGACCGGCGCCCGCCGGCTTATAGACGAATCCGACGAGCGTGAGATCGCCACTCTTGTAGGTGACGCGCTGCTTGTTGATCGCCGCCGACGTTTGCGCGGCGACGCTCGCCGCGAGTCCAAGGAGCGCGAGTGCGAGAGCTGAAATTCGTCTCATGCGGCGGCCCTGGAAGAAGTGTCAGCCATCGAGTACCGCGTCGGCGACGAAATAGCCCTTTGCCTCTCGAATCTGGAGCGCGACCGTTCGTCGCACGTCGTCCTGCGGAGACTCCATCGCGCCGCGGCTGCGCCTGAATCGACGGCCGCTTTCGACACAGAACAGATCGCATAGCGCGATCTCGCGTGCGCAGGCGTCGAGACCGCGCTCATCGATCAGCCGCTGCGTGCGCGCGAGCACGGCCGCGGTCGCGAACATCTCGATCCCCATGTTCGCCAGCCGCTCGAGCACCATCTGCCGCTCGATGATCTCCTTGCGATGCCGGGCGATCGCGCCATTCGTTGCCGCCTCGAGCTCGCCGACGTGCTTGCGGAAAAATCGCTGATGCTCCGCCAGCCGCTCGTGCAGCTCCACCTCCATGTCGGCGTCCGCGCCGATGGCGTCTCGGATGCGGGTCGCCGCATAGCCGGCGAGCAATCCGAGCGAGCGGATCGGCGTGCGCAGCGCGGTGCCTACTTCCTTGAGATGCTCCGACGGCCCCTGCACGCCGTTCAGCGCGATGAAGAGTCGCAACACTTCGTTCGCGCCCTCGAAGATCCGATTGATGCGCGAGTCGCGCAGCATGCGCTCGTACGGATACGGCTTGACGAATCCGCGCCCGCCCGCGAGCTGCACCATCTCGTCCGCGGCGCGCCACAGGAGCTCGCTGGCAAACACCTTCGCACACGCCGCCTCGAGGGCGATGTCCGCGTTCCCGGAATCGGTCAGCGCGCACAGCACGCCGAGCATCGCATCCGCGGCGTAACAGTCCGCGGCGAGCATGGCCGTCTTCCGTTGCGTGATCTCGAAGTCGGCCAGCGGATGCCCGAACTGCACGCGCTGCTCGGCGTACGCCACCATCTGCGTCAGGATCTTCTTGCTCCCGGCCGTACAGCCCGATGCGAGCGACAAGCGGCCGGCGTTGAGCACATTCACCGCGACCGTGAAGCCTTTGCCGACTTGTCCGAGCACGTGATCGTTCGGCACCTCGAGATCCGTGTACTCGAGCTCGGCCTGCGTCGAGCCGCGAATCCCCATCTTCCGAATGGTGCGCAGCACGCGGAAGCCTGGCATGTCCGGCCGGATGATGAACGCCGTCGGGCGCGACACCGACTCGCCGCGCTTCTCCACCGGCGTCTGCGCGAACGTCGCAATCACGCCCGCGCGATGTCCATTCCCGATCCAGAGCTTGCGTCCGTTCAGCAACCAGCGCGTTCCATCGTCCGAGAGCGTCGCGGTCGTCTTGATGTTCTTGGCGTCGGAGCCGGTCTCCGGCTCGGTGAGCGCGTACGCCGCCAGCGTCTCGCCGCGCGCGAGCATGGGTAGGTACCGCGCCTTCTGCTCATCGTTGCCAAAGAGCACGATCGCCTTGCTCCCCAGTCCGCAATGCACGCCGATCAGCACCGCGACCGACGCGTCGAGGAGCGACACCGCCGCGAACACACGCGCGTACGCCGTCGAGGACAGTCCGAGCCCGCCGTATTCCTTGGGAATCGTCAGCCCGAGCATTCCCATGTCGGCCAGCGCGCGGATCACCGGTTCGGCGATCGTCTCCTCTTCGTCGATGTAATCCGAATCGACGAGCGTGCCCTCCATGCCGCGCAGATCGCCGATGAGTCGGCGGACGACGCCCGCCTCGTCCGGATTGCGGTCGTCGAGTGGCGCAGGATACGGAAAGAGCAGCTCGCTCTGAATCGTGCCGGCGAAGAGAGACCGCGTGAAGGCGTGCATGTCGTAGGGCGGAGGCGTGAAGATGGGCGGACCAATAGATGTATCCTGCGCTCTATCGGCTCCCGTCTCAAGGCTTGGAAGCGGCTTGTCTTTCGGGCCAAGTCTGGCGAACGTACTGCCCATGGCATTCGTACTCTTATGCAATGACTTCAAGACCGGCGACGCCATTCCGAAGCAGTACACGTGCGACGGCGCGAACCAGTCTCCGCCGCTCTGGTGGAACGACTCGCCCAAAGGCGCCGTGTCCTTCGGATTGCTCTTCGTCGACCTCGATGCGCCTGGCGGCAACCTCATTCACTGGGTGCTGTTCGATCTCCCGTCGATGACGCGCCGGCTGCCATCAGGGATGCCAGGCATCGAGGTGCTTCCACAGCTCGGCCGCGCGCGACAGACCAAGAACGACGTGAACGCCAAGATCGGGTACACCGGTCCCTGTCCGCCCAAGGGCTCGTCGCATAAGTATGTGTTCAAGCTCGTCGCGCTCGATCAGACTCTCGGGATAGCCGGCGCCGCCGCAAAGCCCGCCGATGTCACCAAGGCGATGCAGGGCCACATCCTCGGCAGCGCCGAGTTGCTCTGCACGTACGCAAGGAAGTGAACGTTCACTTCCGTTCGCAAGGGTGTGAGCACTCACTTCCGTCCGCAGTGTTCACATGCTTCTCCTCCTGACCGCGCTGGCGCTCGGCGCCATGCATTCGTTCGCCCCCGACCATCTTGCGGCCGTGAGCGTGTTCGTCAGCCGGCGCCCATCGTGGCGCCGCGCGATGTCGCTCGGTGCCCGCTGGGGGCTCGGACACTCGCTGACCGTGCTCATCGTCGGCGGAACGCTGGCGCTGAGCGGGCTGCGCATGCCCGAGCGGTTCGCGACGAACGCCGAGCGCGCCGTCGGAGTAGTGCTCATCGTCATTGGTGTCGCGGCTCTGGCACGCAGCGCGCGCCTGCATGTACACACGCACGCGCACGACGATGGTACCAAGCACTGGCATCTCCACGGCCATGCTTCGGCACCGACGCACGATCATGGACATGGCGCATTGCTCGGCATCGGCATGCTGCACGGTCTCGCTGGAACCGGTGCGCTCGTCGTCGCGCTGCCGGCGGTCGTCGCGGCGTCGCGCGGGCAAGCGTTGCTCTATCTAATCTGCTTTGGAGCCGGAACGATTCTGTCGATGGCGATGTTTGGCGCGGCGGCCGGACATGCGCTTCGCGCCGCATCGCGCTCATCGGCCCGGGTGTTGCGATTTGCTACGCTGTTGGCTGGCGCGAGCAGTGTCGGCGTGGGCGCGTGGTGGCTCGCGGTGGGCGGCGCGTGAGCGCGCCTGCACCGTTCGCGCGGCGCGCAGACGAGCCGACGCTTCCGCACGATCCCAAGGCGCCGCTATGCGACGTCTGCGCCTCGGCCGAGGTGGTGTGGATCAAGTGCAAGCTCGTGTGCCGCAACTGCCGCTCCATCGTGATGAGCTGCGCCGACATCTAGTCCGCACGTTGCGTCGCGCGGGAGGCGCGTCGGACCGCCGCCGGATGCATCGACGATGAGTTGGATCAGCTGCCTAACGAGTGGCAGGCGCAGCAACATGCCGGCGTACGCCCAACCAAAGTTGATGTGCTCGAGCGCGCGCCCCATCGCCGCGACCCCGCTCTCGTCCCCGGTGCCGTCGCGCGGATCGTAGGTGATGCGCCACAGGTCGCGACAGGGATGTGACTCGGCCGCGATGATCTCGAGCCCGACCGGCGCGCGCGCCGCGATCCATGCGCCGATCGCCGAGCACTGTCCGCAGCTTCTCGCAACGTAGAGCCGCGCCGGTGGAGCATCATGCGCGTGGTACGGACGCCATCGCGGCATCCAGTCGCGCACCTGCGTGCGATACGCGCGCCACGCCGGCCCGTAACGGCGCTCCATGTCGCCGCCCTCATCCCACGCGGCGAGTCCGGCACCATATGCGAAGGCGATGACGGCGCCGGCGGCGACCCACCAGCTGTCGAGCAGCGCGCCCCACACGAGAAGCGTCAGCGCCAGCGAGAGCTGCATCGGATTCGCCACGAAGGCGTACGGACCGGACATCACCCGCCGCTGCGGCGGATCGAAGGGCAGGGGAGTACCGCCGCCGCGTTGCGCGAATTCCTGCACCGCGCTGACGCCAAGGAGCACGGGAATCGCGACGAGCTGCGCGAGGAGGCCCACCACGAGCGATGGTCGCGCGCCGAGCGCGCTCCAATCGCTCCTGGTCTGCGCCAGAATGACGGCGGGAATGACGCCGAGCACGATCGCGCCGAACGCAATCACCAGCAGCGTCGCACGTGCGGCGAGATGGCGACGATCTTCCGTCCATCGCGCAAGGAGCAGCGCCGGAACGAGACAAAACACGATCGCCGCCACTTCGCCCGCGAGCCAGTGATCCCCCAGTACGAGCACCGGCGCCAGGCGTGGCATTGCGACGAGATCGGTCAGCACCATCGCCGCGACGACGGCGATCATCGGCCATCTCCGCACGACAAGCACCGGAACCGCGCTCCACCACACGCACCATCCGAGGTAGACGTCGGCGGGCACGCCGAACAGAATCGCGCCGGTCGCGTGAAAGGTCCACCATCCGTTACGCAGCGCGATGAGATTGAGCGCGAGTAGGGTGGCTCCGTTCCACGCCAGGGCGACCCACACACCGGCGGCGCGCCTCGGCGGCGGGGGCCGGAGCATCCACGCGCACACCGCGGCGGCGATCGGCGCGTAGAGCATCGCGGCGCGAAGGGCCAGCTCGCTCACTGTGCGCGCTCGGCCATCGATTCGATCAGGTATCCGGCGGCGAGATGCACGGCGTAGCGCTCGATCGGCGCGAAATACCAGGCGGGATCGAGGCGCCGCCGGTAGCGCAGCGTCCACGTCACGCGTGCGCGATGGTCGCCGAGCGGTGTCCATCGAACCGTGGCGTCGCGCCACGACAGCCAGTGGATGATGTAGGAGTCATCGCTGACGGCGGAGAAGCGCAACCCGCCGGCGTCGCGCTCGGTCACGCGCCAGAGCAGGGTGCCGGCGTGGTGGCCATGCGCGAAGTGGATCATTCGCACCGTGCCCGAGTCGAGACCGCCCGTCGCCTCGGCGTGCGGAGTCGGAAAGCCCAACTGGAAGAAACGGGGGAGTGGCAGATCGAACCGCATCGGCCGGGCGAGCGCGATGGCGATCGAGTCTGCCGGCAGATCGACGTCGCGCGTCACGCTCACCGCGCTGTCGCGCGGCAGCGACCAGGTGGGGCGCGCGCCCTCGAGACTCGAGACACTGAGTCCGACGCCGAGCAGAATGAGGAGTTGGCGCCCCTCGCGCCCGCGGCGCCGGCGCGCGTCGATCACCTTGCCGATCACCAACCCGACGAGCAGTGCCAGCGGCGCCGCGAACAGGATGCAGACGAAGCCTTCCGCGAGCAGGATGCCCGACATGCAGAGCGCGATCCAGATGGTGCGGACGATGGTGCCGGTTGCCGTCTGGCTCGGCCGGCCCCGTATCGAGATCAGCGCGAGCGCCGTCGGAATGCCGATGAAGAGCAACGCCGTGTGCTCGAGGTGCGCGGCGTGGAGCAGGCGATAGATGACCGACATCGCCGCGAGCGCGATGATGAGGGACGTGAGGGCAAGCCGAGCGCGTCCAGGGGGTGAGTCGGGCGGCGGCGAGTCCTCCTCAATCATCGCATCTCCAGTATTGAACGTGTTCAATATTGGTCCGCGACGCGAGCGCCGTCAAGCCGCGCCCGGCGCGCTCTCGAGCTGCGCTCCGAGGGCTGCCGCCTCGGTGACGGGCGTGTCGCAGCTGTAGCGGCGGCAGACGTAGGCGGTGGCCGTGCCGGCCAGTGCCTCACGATTGGCGAGTAACGCGACGTCCGTCGTGCCCGGCCCGCCGGCGGCGAGCACCAGCCCCGGCAAATAATGCCGGGCGACCTCGCCGTGCAGCACGCGCATCTCTCCGGACTCCTTGTCACCAATCAACGCCACCTCTGTCGCGCCATACATCGCCATGTCGGCCACGCCCGCCATCCATCCGAACGCCGGGCCCGCCTTCGCCAGCGGCTCGGCCACACTCTCCAGCACCCGCGCCACTTTCGCGCGCATCGCATCGTCGTCCGTGAGGATGGCGATGCGCTGGAGCAGGTCGCAGGCGAGCGACGTCCCCGAGGGAACGGCATTGTCGGTCACCTCGCGGGGACGCGTGACGAGGCGCTCGTGATCGCTGGCCGTGTCGTAAAACGCGGCGGCCTGTTCGTCCCAGAACCACGTGCTCGTCGACGCCGCGATCTCACGCGCGCGGCTGAGCCACACCTCGTCGAGCGTCAGCTCGTAGAGCGCGAGCGCCGCCAGTCCGACGGCGCCGTGATCCTCCAGGTATCCCGCGAGCTTGGTGACGCCGTCGCGATGCGTGCGCATCACGCGGCCGTCGCGCACCATCTCGCGGAAGAGAAATTCTCCGGCGCGCAGGGCGAGATCGCGCCAGTCGTCCCGCGCGAACACTCGTGCGGCTTCTGAAATGGCGCGCACCATCAGCCCATTCCAGCTGGCGAGAATCTTCTCGTCGCGCGCGGGCCACACCCGCGTGGCGCGCACATCGTACAGGGCGACCTTGGCGCGGGCGATGGCATCGATCACGTCGAGCTCGGTGCGATTCGTCCGCAACCCGGCGATCGCGGCGTTCGCGCCGACGTGTAAAATATTGTGCCCCTCGAAGTTCCCCGCCGGCGTCACGCCGTAGTACGACTTCACCATCGCCGCATCCTCGCCCAGCGCGTCGCTCAGCTCGCGGTCGCTCCAGACGTAGAACTTGCCCTCCTCACCCTCGCTGTCGGCATCGAGCGACGAGAAGAATCCGCCGCCGCTCGACGTCATCTCACGCGCGACCCAGGTGATCGTCTCTTCCACCACGCGACGCACTTCATCGTCGCCGGTGGCCTGCACTAGATGCGCGCCGAGCTCGATCAGCAGCGCGTTGTCGTACAGCATCTTCTCGAAGTGCGGCACGAGCCAGACGGCATCGACGGCGTAGCGGGCGAAGCCGCCGCCGATCTGATCGTAAATTCCCCCGCGCGCCATGGCGCGATACGATGCCAGCGCCATCTCGAGCGCGTAGGCAACGCCTCGCCGGCGCCAATACCGCAGGAGATAGTCGAGCGCCATCGATTGGGGAAACTTCGGCGCGCCCTCGAAGCCGCCGTGTCGGGCGTCGTAGCGCGCGGCGATCGCGCGATATGCGCGTTCGAGCGACGTCGGGTTGAGCGTCCCGGTGCTCTGCGTCGCCGCTGCCGTGCGTCGATACATCTCGCGCAGCGATTCCGCCGTTCGGTCGACCTCGCCGCGTCGCTCATCGTACGCCTGCCGCACCGTGCGCAGCACCCGCGTGAACGCCGGCATGCCGGGCCTGCTGTCGGGCGGAAAGTACGTACCGGCGTAGAACGGCGTGCCGTCGGGCGTGAGGATCACCGTCATCGGCCATCCCCCGTGTCCGGTCATCGCCTGCGTCGCCGCCATGTAGATCGCGTCGAGATCGGGCCGCTCCTCCCGATCGACTTTGATATTGACGAAGAGCTCGTTCATCAACTTCGCCGTCTCTTCGTTCTCGAATGATTCGCGCTCCATCACGTGGCACCAGTGACACGCCGCGTAGCCGATGCTCAGCAATATCGGCTTGTCCTCGGCGCGCGCCCGCTCGAGCGCCTCGGTGCCCCACGGATACCACTCGACTGGATTGTTCGCGTGCTGGAGCAGGTAGGGGCTTGTCTCGGCGGCGAGATGATTGGGCATGCAGTGGAGCATATCGGATCATGCGCGCCGAGGCGACCGGCTTGGTGGTGTACGCCGAGCAATCCTTCTCCATGTCGATGCACTTCCCTAGCATTCCAGCCATGCGTTACCGATGGTTTCACGTCGCCGCGGCACTCGTCGTGGTAAGCGCGCTCGTCCCGGCGGCCGCGGTCGTCGATGGCGAAACGCTGCAGGCGATGCCCGGCGTGACGCTCGTGCACGGCGCCTGGTTTCTGCTGATCGCGCCACTGTGCAACGTGCTGGATGCGTTGACGCTGATGTCGGTGCGGCAGCACATCGCGCTGCTGGTGACACTCGTACTGCTCTACCTCGCGTGGCGAATGACGGTGCCGCGCACGCGTGCCAGACGCGCCAACCGGGCCGTCGGCGAGCTGCGTGTCGCGTTTCGCGCATTGGCCGCGCTCTTCATCGTCTATGGGGTGGGATCCGTCGCGCCCCGGCCGATGGCCAAGCTCGTCGCGTCGGATACAGATGTCGTCATCGTCGACGTACATAGCCACAGCAACTTCTCTCTCGACGCGCGGCCGGACTGGAGCGTCGACGACAATCGCCGCTGGCACCGCGGTGCGGGGTTCGAGATCGGCTACCTCACCGATCACCGCACCTGGGACGGCCTCGTCCCAGCGCGGCGCGGCAACCCAACCCGCGCCGGCGATGACTTCTCCTTCCTGCCCGGCGTCGAGCTGCACTTCAAGGGGCAGACCGTCTGCGCGCTCGGCATCACCGAGCGTGACGCCGTTCGCATCTGGATCGATCCGGAGCGATCGAGATCGCCGCAGGCGGATCGCGTACGCACGGCGCCCGAGCCGGTGAGAGTCCAGACAATTCCGGAAAAGTTCGACCGCGTGCCCGCGGCGGACGCGAACGGGCGCAACGGCGTGCTCGCCATCGAGCTCGTCGACGGTGCACCGCGCGGCATCGCGCAGACGCAGCGCGATCGCGTCGCGATCATCCACCTCGCCGACAGCCTCGGGCTGGCGCTCGTCGCCGGCAGCAACAATCACGGATGGGGACGGACCGCCGTCGGTTGGACGCTGGTGACCATTCCGCGCTGGCGCATGATGCCGCCGGACAGCGTCGGCGATCGGATCAGCGACGAGATCCGCGCGCATCGCCGGCGCGCCACACGCGTCGCGCTTCGCAATTCGCCGAACCCGGGCACTTCGGTGGTCGCGCTGGCGTTGACATTGCCAGGCGTCGTGTGGCGAATGCTGACCACACTCTCATTGGGAGAACGGCTGTCGTGGCTTCTCTGGCTGGCCCTGTTCGCATCGCTCGCGCTCCGTCGCGGCGGCCGCCGCCGAAGCTAGCCGGCTCGGTCGCGCCGCACCGTGATGACGACAGAAAAACGTGGCGGCTCGCGATCGCGGTGATGGTCGGCGCGGCGCTCGCGCGTCTCATCTTCGCGGCGCGCACGCCCCTCTTTCCGGACGAGACGTACTACTGGGAGTGGTCGCGCCATCTGGCTGCCGGCTACTTCGATCATCCGCCGGCGATCGCCCTTCTCATCCGGGCCGGGACCACGCTTCTCGGCGATACATCGTTGGGCGTGCGGTTGTTCCCCGTGATGATCGGCGCGATCGCCATCGGCGTGACGTCGCTCTCCGCACGTGACCTCGCCGGCGACCGCGCAGCGCTGCGCGTCGCCGTCATCTTCGCCGTCATGCCGCTGGCGGCGACGGGGCTCGTGCTCGCCACGCCCGATGTGCCGCTCCTCTTCGCGTGCGCCGTCTCGGTCGCAGCCGTGATGCGCGCCGTCGGCGCGCCGGCGGGGAGCCGGAATTCACTTCGATGGTGGCTGCTGTTCGGCGCCGCCATCGGTGTCGCTCTCTCCTCCAAGTACACGGCGGTGCTCATTCCCGCCGGCGTCGCCGCGGCGATCTGCACGGGCCCATCGCTGCGGCATCGTTTCCGTGAGCCGGGGCCCTATCTGGCTGCGATCGTGGCGATCGCGCTCTTCGCCCCCGTGCTGGTCTGGAACGCAAATCACGATTGGGTCTCGCTGCGCTTTCAGCTCGGACATGGCTTCGGGCGGCCGGCGCCGGGCGCCATGCTCCCGCGCGAGCTGTCGCTGATCGGCGGCCAGATCCTCCTGGTGTCGCCAATCATCTTCGCACTCGCCGCCGCCGTGCTCCGGCGCACGCTCGCGCGTGACGGCGATTCACGCCGCCGCGTGCTGGCGATGATCACCGCGGTGACGTTCGCATTTTTCTTCTTCACGGCG
The DNA here is from genome assembly GCA_030948535.1 of Gemmatimonadota bacterium. Taxonomy (GTDB): domain Bacteria; phylum Gemmatimonadota; class Gemmatimonadetes; order Gemmatimonadales; family Gemmatimonadaceae; genus JALZAE01. The sequence continues at coordinate 11,116 of JALZAE010000186.1, forward strand.
CTCCGTCACTCAGTCGAGCCGAACTGGCCCTCGCCCGCCTACATCTCCGCCACCATGTTGCTGGCGGTCGCGCCAATTGGTGGGCGAATGCGTCGATGGAGCGCGCGCGGCTGCTGGCTCGCGCTCGCGATGACCGTGGCGATCTACGCCCACGTCTGGCACCCATTCCTTCCGATCTCTCCGCGGTCCGACCCGATCGCGCGCGCCTACGGCTGGGACGAAACGGCGGCTCGCCTCCTCGCCGCCGCTCCGCGCGACGCCTGGCTTGCGACCGACCGGTATCAGGAGTCCTCCGAGCTCGCCTTCAACTTGAAGGGGCATCCCACGGTCTTCTCACTCAACCTCGGCGGACGCGCCAACGAATACGATCTGTGGCCCCGCTTCCCGGATCGCGCGAAGCACGGCGACGCACTCGTCGTCCTGCTCGACGACACAGCCGCGGACCATCCGGTCGCCGAGCGATTGCGACCACACTTCGAGTCCATGGCGCGCGGAGATACGATCGCCCTGCGTCGCGGATCGTCGGTGACCCAGCTCAGACGCATTTACATCATGCGTGGGTGGCGAGGCACGTGGCCTCAGTAGGGCGCGGTGAACAGCAAACGGCACCGCAGATTTTCGCAGATAGATCGGGACGGTAGCGAGAGTGCTCCCCAACTCGTTGGTTGTTTTTGCAAAACAACAACACAAGGGTAGCGAATCTGCGTCGAGCCGCGAAAATCCGCGGTTGCATTTCAAGAGTGGTTAAAGAGAAATCTGCGGAGATCTGCGAAAATCCGCGGCGCCTTTTGCCCGTACCGAGAGCAAGCGCAACGATGGACGCCGCTACACAAGCGCCCTATCTTAGAAAAGATCCGCGGCTCCCCGTGTCCTCGACCTCTCGTCCGATGCCCCAAGATCTCGACGCCTACCTGACCACTCACAACTCGCGCATTCACGACGAGCTGTTCGATTTTCTCCGCATTCCGAGCGTGAGCGCACGCTCCGAGCACAACGCGGATACGGCGCGGGCGGCGGAGTGGGTGGCGACCTCGCTGCGGTCGGCTGGCCTCACCGCGGAGGTTATTGCCACTGAGGGCCATCCCGTCGTCCTCGCCGAATGGCGCGGCGCCGGCGCCGCTGCGCCGACGATTCTCATCTATGG
>JALZAE010000189.1 GCA_030948535.1 Gemmatimonadota bacterium
GGCCTAGGTGAGGTACCGTGCATCTCACTCGCGAAACGCGAGGAGGAAATATTTCTGGTCGGTCGAGCGGAGTCGTTGCGACTGTCGCGCCGGTCGCCGGCGCTCCGGCTCTTGCAGCGCGCGCGCGACGAGGCGCATCGCTTCGCCATCACCTACAATCGTAAGCGGCGCTCGATGCGCACGGTGACGTCGGAGCTGCTGAGCATTCCGGGCATCGGACCATCGAAGCGGCGAGCGCTCATCAGGGCGTTCGGCTCGGTGCAGGGCGTGCGCGTCGCCAGCGCGGCCGACATCGCCGCGTTGCCCGGCTTCACCGAAAAGAGCGCGCAGGTAGTGCTCCATGCGCTGCACGGATCGTCGCCGACGAGAGCGCCCGAGCCGCACGTGAGCGAGCCGGCGACGGACCAGCTTTCCGAACAATCCTCTTCATAGCGAGACGCGAGTGAGCAACTGGACGTTGGAGTGTTCGGCGTGTGGCCATACGGAGCAGGGTACGGTTCGGGCGAGCGTCTGCCCTGATTGCGGCCAGCCCTATCTCGTGCGATACGAATCGCTGCCCACCGACAAGCGCGCGCTGCGGCCGCGCTGGGATCAATGGCGCTACGCCGCCATGTTGCCGCTCCTGGATGGCGAAGAGCCCGTTTCGTTGGGTGAGGGCGCGACACCGCTACTGGAGCTGCGCGACCTGGCGGAGCGTGTAGGGGTGAAGCGGCTGTGGGTGAAAGATGAAGCGCTCAATCCCACCGCGTCGTTCAAGGCGCGCGGCATGAGCGCCGCGGTTACGCGCGCGAAAGCGCTGAAGGTGCCGGGCTTCGTCGTCCCCACGGCCGGGAACGCCGGCGCCGCGCTCGCCGCCTACGCCGCCGCTGCGCACATCCCGTGTCGCGTGTTCGCGCCCGAGACGACGCCGAAGAACATCCTCGACACCATTCGCTCGCTCGGCGCCGACCTCGTCACGCTGCCTGGACATATCGGTGATTCAGGGCGCGCGGCTCGTGAGTTCGCGGCCGAAAGCGGCTACTTCGACGTGTCGACGCTGCGCGAGCCGTATCGCATCGAGGGAAAGAAGACGATGGGACTCGAGCTCGCCGAGCAGCTCGGCTGGCACGTGCCCGACGTCATCGTCTATCCGACGGGCGGCGGCACCGGTCTGATCGGGATGTGGAAAGCATTTGCCGAGCTGAAGCGCATGGGATGGCTCGACGAGTATGAGCGGCTGCCGCGCATGGTCACCGCGCAGGCGACCGGCTGCGCCCCGATCGTCCGCGCCTTTGACGCGCACGCGGATCGCGCGACGCCATGGGAGCATCCGTCGACTCACGCCGCCGGTCTTCGCGTACCCGGTCCGCTCGGCGACCGTCTGATTCTGAAAGCGATTTACGAGAGCAAGGGCGACGCGTTCGCGATCGACGAAGACACGATTCGCGCCGCCACGGCCGAGCTGTCGGCGGCCTCCGGTGCCGACGTCGCGCCCGAGGGCGGCTGCGCGCTCGCGGTGTGCGTTGCGCTCCGAAAACTCGGACGAATCACGGCGGAGGAGGAAGTCGTGCTGTACAACACGGGCAGCGGCGCGTCGTACCGATGAAGCGGTCGACGGCTGGTTTTCGGGACCAGCGTTCTACAGGTTTGTCGCCATGATTGCTCTGCTCGATGCGTTCAGCGGGATTTCGGGGGACATGACGCTCGGCGCGCTGATCGAGGTCGGTCTCGATCCGGATTGGCTGCGCGCGCTACCGGCGCGTCTCGGCCTCGACGGGATCTCCGTTCGCGTGCAGCCGGTGAAGCGCGCCGGCATCGCCTGCACGAAAGTCGATTTCGACATTCCGCCGCAACCGCACGGGCGCCACATCCATCAGATTCGCGATCTCGTCGCGAATGCCGGCGTTCCGGAGAGCGTTCGCGCCAAGGCGGACGCGGTCTTTCTCGCGGTGGCCAGCTGCGAGGCGGAGATTCACGGCGTGCCAATCGAGCGAGTGCACTTGCACGAAGTCGGCGCGGTGGATGCGATTCTCGATGTCGTCGGCGCGGTGTGGGGGTTTGAGCTGCTGGGCGTAGAGCGGATTTACTGCGGCCCCATTCACCTGGGCGACGGCACCGTCGTCGCCGCCCACGGTGTGCTTCCAGTGCCGGCACCGGCAACTCTCAAGCTGCTCGAGGGACACCCTGTGCGTCCGGGTCCGGAGAATTCAGGGGAGCTCGTCACGCCGACCGGTGCCGCGCTCGTGCGTGTGCTGTCGTCCGGACGGCCGCCCGCGGAGTACACGCCGCGAAGGAGCGGATTCGGCGCCGGAACCAAGGATCCGAAGGGCAGGGCGAATGCGCTCCGCATCACGCTCGCCGATGTTCCCGTGTCTAGCGGGCTCGTGGTCGAGCATCTCGTGCAGCTCGCGTGCGACATCGACGACATGGAGGGCGAATACGTCGCGGCCGTCACGGAGGCGCTGCGCGATCAGGGCGCGCTTGATGTCGTGCTGCTCGCCACGAACATGAAAAAGGGGCGCCCCGGGATTCGGTTGGAGGTGCTCTGCTCCCCTGCGGACGCGGACGCCCTCGAAGGCACGATCTTCGCGCAGACGTCGACCATCGGCGTGCGCCGCGCTTGGCTCGAGCGGCACGCGCTTCCGCGTCAGTTGGTGGTCATTCGCGTGGGGGAGCAACCGGTGCGCGTGAAGATCGTAACGATGCCGGACGGACGGCGCCGGGCCAAAGCCGAGTTCGACGATGTGCGGCGCCTGGCGGATGTGAGCGGCGTCACACTTCGGGAGGCGCTATTCAGGGCAACGTCGGCGGCGGAACGGCTGATCCACCAGCGGGTACCCGAGTCGGCGAGCGGCGCGCTCGCTCATGCATCGCAACCACAAGGAGATTCGCAATGAACGCAGTTCGTCGCGCGGCGTACCTCGGCGCCGCCCTCGCTGCTCCCGTGATGGCCTTCGCGCAAGCGAAGCCTGCCGCGCCCCCCGAGTGTCCGATCAGCAACGTGAACAGTCTGCCCGCGGCCACCAAGATCGCGTATGCGACCGTGCTGTCGAGCGACACAAAATCGCCGACCGACAAGCAGAAGCAGGCGGTGCGCGACGGCATGAAGGCGCTCATGGACAAGAGTGCCAAGCCGGATGCCATTCTCGCCGCCGACTACATGACGCGGGCGTACTATTTTTGGCTCGCCGACGCGGCGTTGCCTGCGACGGTGAAGCGCTCGGAGATCGGACTCGTCGATCAACCAGACGCGACGATCAACCTGTTCACCGCCATCGATTCGACGATGACGGCGATGGAGAAAGCGGCACCTGCCTGCAAGGACGCCGAGACGGCGCGCTACCGGCGCGCGTTGTGGGCGACCTTGATCAATGCCTCCGTGCCGTATCTGAACGTGCAGCCAGGAACCGACAGCACCGCCTATAAGCGCGCGATCGATTCGGCCAGCACGCTCCTGACGTTCGCGAACGCGATGAATCCCGAGGATCCGCGCGGATATTTTTATTATTCGTACGTCGGCCAGAAGAAGGGAGACAACGCCGGTGCGATCGCCGCCCTCAACAAAGCGATCCAGCTTTCGACGCCCGAGGCAATCGCGAAGGACACGGCGCTCAAGCAAGTGCGTCGCGACGCGATGCTCAACCTTGGCGTGATCTACCAGAATCAGGCAGAGACGCTATCGGGCGACGCCAAGAAGCAGGCGGCGCTCTCTGCCGCGAACGCCTTCAGAGCGTACCTCGCCGCGAACCCCGACTCACCCGACGTGGCGAAAGTGCAAGCCGCGCTCACGCGGGTGCTCATGGTGAGCGGCGATGAGTCGGCACTGGCCTCCATCAAGGAGGACATGCTCAAGAATCCGAAGAAGTACAGCGACGCGCAATTGATCGCCGCTGGCGCCGAAGCGTTCAACAAGGACAACAAGAGCGACGCCAATCGTGAGCTGGCCGCGCGCTACTTTACCGCCGCGCTGGAGACCAATCCCAACAGCCGGGACGCGTTGTTCAACCTCCTCAACATGCAGGCGACGCTGAAAAAGTATGATGACGTGCTCGTCACCGGTCCGAAGCTGATCGTCATCGATCCCAACAACGCGACGACGTTCCACCAGATCGCGTATGCCTATCAGGAGCTCGCCAAGACCACGACCGACTCAAAGCTCAAGAAGGCGCGGACTGATTCGGCGATGGCGTACGCTGCCAAGGAAGCGAAGATGGGGGCCGTCGTGACCGTGCAGGCGGTGGAGCGCGACGCGAGCAGGTACGGGCTGCACGGCATCATCGAGAACAAGCAAAAGACGCCGCAGAAGCTCACCGTGCATTTCGAGTTCCTCGACGGGCAGGGCAATGTCGTCGGATCGGCCGACGCCAAAGGCCTCACTGCGAGCGCGCCAGGCACCTTCACGGTCAATCCGAACGGGAAGGAGCCGTTCGAGGTGTATCTCGATAAGCCGGGCATCATGGCGTATCGGTATACCGTGCGGTGAGATCTATGT
>JALZAE010000194.1 GCA_030948535.1 Gemmatimonadota bacterium
CGCGACAGGTCCGGGGCGGCCGGCAAACAGCGGATGATCGTCGGCCACCAGGTCGTGCGTGAGCCACGTCGTCAGCACCGGCACGCCGAGCGCCGCGATGACTTCGGCCATCTCCGCCTCGCCGCGCGAGAGCCGGATGCCATTGCCGATCAACAGGACGGGACGCTCGGCGCCATTCAGCAACTCGATCGTCTTCCTCACCGCATGCCGCAACGGCTCGCCGGTGAGCGGCGTGGCGTCGGGATCGACCAGTTCCGCGGGATCGAAGGCGCGCAGCGTCGCCTCGTCGATCGTGGCGCCCTGGACGTCGAGCGGAAGGTCGACCCACACCGGCCCTGGTCGGCCCGAGCGCGCGAGGTACACCGCGCGTTCCATGTGATAGCGGATGGATGCCGGATCCATCACCGTCACCGCATACTTCGTGATGGGCGTGACGATCGACACGATGTCGACTTCCTGCACCCCCATCTGCCGCACGCCGGTATCGCCTTTGAGATCGGCGCGCTTGACCTGTCCCGACACGACGAGCATCGGCGTCGAATCGAGCCAGGCGCCGGCGAGGCCCGTGATCGCGTTCGTCCCGCCTGGTCCCGTCGTCACGCAGGCGACGCCGAGATTGCCGGTGACCTTGCCGTAGGTCTCCGCGGCCATTGAGCACGCCTGCTCGTGCAGGTTGCAGACGTACTCGATCGCGCCGTTGCGGCCGATCGAATCGTTGAGATGCATCGCGCCGCCGCCAGTCACCATGAAGATGTGGCGGACGCCCTGCCCGGCGATGAACTGAATGACGTAATCGGACAGCTTGATCATGACGGCGCCGCGCTCATCGAGCCGCGGTGGTGGATCGCGGCTGAGCCCGCTGCGGTCCGGTCGTGGCCGGGACGTGCAACTCCGATGCAAAGTCGACCAGCCGGCCGGCGGCGTCGAGCACGGGGAGAATGCGCGTGCGCCCCGGCAGGCGCGCCGCGATTTCCGCGGGCGTCATCGTATCGCGAGCGGAGACGAACTGCCTCGTCATGATCTCCTGAACCGCCGAATGCAGGTTCTTGCCTCGCACGAACCCGTGGCGGATGTCGCCGTCGGTGACGACCCCGACGCAGAGGCCGGCCTCGTCGAGCACGAAGGCGATGCCCATCTGATTCGCGTCGATGGTCTGCAGCGCGGCGAATACCGTCGCCTCCGCGGCGACGGAGAGCGCAGCGAGCTCGGGCCTCGGCCCGCGAACCGCCGGCCGTCCGAGCACTCCGCCGGCCCACACCAGGTCGGAGAGATGGCTCAGCGCCTCCTCGAATCCCTTGCCGTTCTGCAGATGGCCCATCCAGATCTCGGGGATGAGCGTGGGCTGCCCATCGAGCAGCGGCGGCAGCAGCTCGACGAAATTCACGTCGCCCTCGCCGATCTGTAGTCCTTCTCCGCCGGTACCCGCGCCGTCCGAGACGTGCAGGTGCCGCGTATGCGGCGCCACCTTTCGCGCGAACTCTCCAAGACTCGCCCCGGTGCGATTGCACTCGAGCGCTCCGTGCGAGGTGTCGAAGCACAGCCCAAGCCCCGACTCGCGGCAGAGCATCTCGGTGTTCTCGGCGTCGGTCAAGATGAACCCGAACCACTTGCCGCCGAAGTACCATGGGTACGGCGGCAGATTCTCGAGCAGCAGATCGACGCCACTGTGGTCGAGCCGGCGCAGCGCTCCAAGCAAACGCGCGGATGCGGCGTCGCGGTCGTAGTTCTTTCGCGTCGGCGACATGCCGCCGACGTGCATCACGATCTTCGGCCCGCGCGCGCCCATGGGAGCGAAGCGCGACGCCAACGATCGCGTGAGGTCGATCGTCTTTTGAATGCGCTCGACCGACATCGCGCGCTGTTCCGGATCTTCCGCGCAGAGGTCGATCAGCTTGTCGTAGCAGTACTCCGGCGCGTGCACCACCAAGCCGAACGGATAGTGCTCGCGCGCGAGTCCGCCGGGCCCTTCGTCGAGGTCGCGGTCGCTGACGTGGAATTCGATGAACGACATCCCGGCGGCGCCGAAGCGGTCGAGGAGCGGCTCGAGATCGGTGAAGCGCGCGACGATCCCCCACGGTGTACCGATGTCGATCGTGCGCCGCGCAGGCGTCGCTGTTTTCACCAGATCGGACTCGACGAACGGCTCATCGCGTCGCACCGCGCGCCGCAGTGAGCGCCCGACCAGCTCGTCCATGCGCTGCGGCGAGATGCCCATGCCGGGACTCTTTGCCGTAATCATCTCCGGCGTGACCGGCACACCGGCCGCGATATCCGTACGGGCGACGAGACTCTTCGCCAGCGTCCGGCGATTGAGCGTCTCGCCGCGCGTGATCCAGCGGTGGGCCACGCCGAGGGCGAGCTCCACCTCCCGAACCGCGCGCACCTGCTCGGCGAACGTCGCGGGATCGAGGCTGGTCGTGTGGTCGGGGCCGCGCATAGTGCGATCAGTGGTGATGTGCTTTTCGAGCATCCGCGCGCCCATCGCCACGGCGGCGAGTGAGATCGCGATGCCGGTGTCGTGCCCGGAGTAGCCGACCGGCCAACCCGTCCATTCGTGCAGCCGCTGCATGAAGCGGAGATTGACCTCGTCGGGATCGACAGGATACGCGCTCACGCAGTGAAAGAGCGCGCACTGATCCGTGCGCTCCGCGACGAAGGCGAGGGTCTGCCGAATCTCGTTCTCCGTCGACATTCCCGTCGACATCAACATCGGCTTCTTGGTCGCGATCACTCGGGCGATCAGCGGCAAGTTCGTCATGTCGGGCGAGCCGATTTTGTACGCGGGCAAATCGAGCGTCTCGAGAAAATCGAGGCTCGACGGGTCCCACGGCGTGCACAAGAAGGTGATGCCCCGCTCGCGGGCGTAGGCGTGCAGCTCGGCGAACTCCGCGTCCGACAGCTCGAACTCGACCAGCAATGGCACGAGATACTGCAGGCCCTGCTCGCCGTGTCTTGGCTGGTCGAGAATCGCCTGCTGATACACCTCGCTCAACTTGCGCTTCTGAAACTTGACCGCGTCGGCGCCCGCCTCGAGTGCGGCATCGACCAGCTGCTTCGCGATGCGGAGCTCACCGTTGTGGTTGATCCCCGCCTCGGCGATGATGTAGACGGGCTCGCACGGACCGATGCGCCGGTCTCCGATGCGGATGTGGCTCTCCACGAGCGTCATGACGAACGGTCTCCGATGATGTTCAGATGACGCCGGCGAGTGCCGTCGGTACTGCCGCCCGGTGCCAAGCGAGAGTTCGCCGGATCGCATCCTCGAGCTTGATCTCGACACGAAGGCCCAGCTCCTCGCGCGCGCGCACCGTCGACGGCACGTAGCGATCCGCGTCGCGCGCGCGATCGGCTGTCGCACCGAGCGAAACCGGCCGTACGTCGCCCGCTACGCGGCCGACCGTCGCCGCGACGTCGGAGAGTGCGGCGTCATCCTCGGCACCGACGTTGTACGCGCGTCGAGCGTTGCCCCGCAGCAGAATCGTCCAGAGCCACACGGCGAGATCGGCGCCGTACATGTACGAGCGACGTGGCGTGCCATCGCCGCGCATCGAGAGGTGACGCCCGGCGAGCGCGTCGCCCATCAGATTGCCGATCGCGAAGTGCGCATCGAGCGGCAGACCCGGACCGACGAACGCGAAGCAGCGGGCGATCTTCACCGGCAGATTGTGCGCGGCACCAAAGATGGTGCCCAGCAGCTCGGCGGCGCGCTTGCCTTCCGCGTACGCCGAGGCCGGGTCGCCCACGCTCGGCGCGCCGCCGGCATCCTCGGTGACGTGCGAGACGGTGGTGGGCTGCCGTCCATACAC
>JALZAE010000205.1 GCA_030948535.1 Gemmatimonadota bacterium
GTCGAAGATCATTGAATAGTTGTCCTCGGCCCGCATCGTCTCGATGATCTTGTTGATCTGATCCATGATCGGCTTGACGAGCTCGCCCTCGCGCTGCTGCGCCTGCGACTCGAGCTGGCGAACGCGATTCTGGTAGTCCGCCTCCTTCGCCTGAATCTCCTTCTGCTTTCCGTCGCGAGCGACTGCGCTCATCGTCGGCTCCTGCTTGGTGTACGTGTCGATGATCGTCTTCAGAGAATCCTGAAGCTTCTGCACCTGCGCCTGATAGCCGGCCATCTCCTTCCGGAATTGCGCCTCAGCTTCATCTCGGCCCGGCGCGGCCGCGATGATCTTCTGCGAGTTGATGAATCCAATCTTGGTCACCGGCGCCGGCGCAGCCGTCTGCGCCTGCAGGCTATTGGCGGCCGTGAGGGCCGTGAGAACGGCGAGTGCCCCAGCGGCGCGAACGATCAAGCTCATGATTGCTCCGTGCGATAATGGCTGATGAAAGGCGGTGCTAGAAGAGATTGCCCAGGCGGAAATGCAGCTGCCACTTGGGGTCGGGCTGGCCCGTGACGCTCAACCGGTCGAATCCGTACGCCCAGTCAAGCCCGAGCGGTCCCAGCGGAGTAACAAGCGACACACCGACGCCGGCACCGCGAAAGAGTCGCGTGGGATCGAGGTCGCGCGGCCGATTGAAGATGTTGCCGGCGTCGTAGAACACGTTCGTATACACGATGCCGTTGAACCGTACACCGACTTCCGCCGTCGTCGTGATGAACGCGCTGCCGAACGACGCGCGCGTCGCCTGCAGGTTGCCACCCGTGTTCACGTATCCCGCAGGCGTAATCGACAGCTCATCATAACCGCGGAGCAGCTCGCCATACTGCACGCCGCCCAGCGAGAAGCCCTGTGTCGCGAGGAAGGGACCCGGATTACCGAACAGCATCCCCGCCTTGTTCGTCAATCCGAATACGAATCGGATCGGCTCCGAACCGAGCGCACTGCCGCCGATCTGACCCAGCGGTGCGTAGTAGCGCAGGTCGCTCGTGTAGCGCTGGAACGACGAGGTGCCGCCGAGTGGACCACCGTTGAATTGCGCGGTGAAAGTCTGCTGGCTGCCGGCGAAGGGGAACGGCAATCCGGCGCGCGTCTCGCGCAATGCCGTGAAGCCGAGCGTCGACCGGAAGCAGTTGTTGCACTGGATGGTCAACGTGTCGCGATCGAAGAATCCGGACGTGTACTGCGCCCGCTCACCGCCGTACGACACGAAGAGTCGCGTGATCGGCGACCATGGCGCGGGCAATCCCAGCTGTAGCGAGCCGCCGGTGCTCGTGATGCGGCCGATGTCCGCGACGTAAATGCGCGACTGCCGGTGATACCCCGTCACCGTGCCGGAGAACACGGTCTCCTTGATGCGCGGGTCGGTGTAGCTCAACGAGAAATCGTTCAGGTAGCGGCTGAAGTTCCACTGGAGCGACGCGCGCTTGCACTGGCCGAACAGATTCGGCTGGTCGAGTCCGAGGAAGCCGCCGACTCCGGTGCCCTGTCCAAGCGACGCACCGAAGTTGATGTTGCCGGTCCGCTTCTCCTTCACCTTGAAGACGATGTCGACGTCGCCCTTGTCGTTCGCCTGGCGGGTGTCCGGCGGCGGAAGGGGCGCCTCGAAGAAGCCCATGTTGCCGATGTTCTGATAGCTGCGAATCAGGCGATCCTGGTTGAACACGTCGCCCGGATAGATCAGCAGGTTGTCGCGGATGCACGCTTCCGTCGTGAAGTCGTTGCCGACGATCTCGACCTTGTTGATCGTCGCGGGGGTCTTCTCGTCGATCTCCCAGCGAAGATTCACCGTGGGGACCGAATCGGCGCCCTTCGCGCGCTCGACGATCGGATGCACCTGCGCGTAGATGTAGCCTTCGTTGTTGTACGCGGTCTTGAGATGCTCGGTTGCCGCGTCCCACTCCGCCTGATTGAACACGGGCACTTCATTCTTTTTCGCGCCGCGCTTGCGGAACACGGACGTCACTTGCTGGCGCAGCGACGGATCGTCCTTGCCGAACGGGAAGAACTGCTTGACCTCGTCGGTCGAGAAGCGGCGATTGCCCAGCACCTCGAAGCTGCCGACCCGATACTGCGGCCCTTCGTCGATCGTGATCTTCACCAGGCCTTTGCCCTTGTCGCGATCGACGATCAGCGTGTCCTTCAACAGTTGCGCGTCCGCAAAGCCGCGCTCGGCGTACAGCTTTGGAATGCGCTCCCCGACGTCGCCCGCGAGCTTCTCCTCGTCGAACTCGCCGCGCTTCCAGAACCAGAACCCCTCGGGCTTCGTCTGCATCGCCTTCGCGATGTCTCGCGCGGCGATGTGCTTGTTTCCCTCGACCTGCACGCCGGACACGGCGAGGCGGCGCCCCTCGTCGATCGTAAAGGTGAGATTCGCCTTGTCCGCCACCATCGTCGTCTCGGGCTTCACCTTCGCGAGGTAGTAACCCTCGGACTGGTACAGCGAATCGATCCGCTGAATCGACCGCGACACGTGTCCAGCATCGAGCGGCTGTCCCGCGAAAAGGTCGATCCGATCGGTGATGTCGCTGCGCTTGACGACGTTGTTCCCGCGAATCGTCACGCTTCCGACGACGGGATTCTCCTTCACTTCGAAGATCACCGTGGCGCGATTCGTCTTGTCGTCGAAGCTGCAGAGCATCTTGACGGTGCTGAACTGCCCCGTGGCGTACAACGCTTTGATTGCGCGCTGGACGGTGCGGTAGTTGAGCGTGTCACCGGCCGCGACGCCGGCGTCCGTGCGCACTCCGTTCGCGGGAAGGCGAACGTTGCCGCGGACGGCGATGGAATCGGGATGCGTACACGCCGCTATGGGCGAGGCCGCGTCCTGCGCTCGCACAGACCGCGCGAGCACGGGAGCGGCCACCAGCGCCAGAACGGCGGATGGAAGGGCTAACCGCAGCATTCAGCAATCTACACACGAAGCGGCCGAATGTCCCATATCGGGTCACTCGGCCGCCGGCGTGCTGCTTTCGGTTCTTGGAGTTCTCTGTCGCGCGGTGACTAGGTCGGTGTCTTGGTCAGCACGCGAAATTCCAGCTTTTCGCCTTCGGCTGACTTGTCGACCTCGACCTCGTCGCCCTTCGCGAACTCGCAGGTGAGGATCTTCTCGGACAGCGGGTCCTCGATGAAGCGCTGGATCGCCCGCTTGAGCGGACGCGCGCCCATCGCCTGATCGTAGCCATGGCTCACCAAGAAATCCGTTCCCGCTTCAGTCAGCTTGAGCGTGATCTCTTCCTCGGACAAACGCTTCTGCACGTCCTTGAGCAGAATGGTGACGATCTGCGCGATGTGCTCCTTCGATAGCGGATGGAACACGATCGTGTCGTCGAGACGGTTCAGGAATTCCGGATTGAAGACGCGCTGGATCTCTTCCTTTACCTTCTCCTGAATCCGGCTGAAGTTCGACGTCTCTTCACCCGTCGAGAAGCCGAGGCCCTTCGACTTGGTGATGTCGCGGGCGCCGACGTTCGACGTCATGATCACCACGGTGTTCTTGAAGTCGATTACCCGGCCGTAGTTGTCGGTGAGGTGCCCTTCGTCGAGCACCTGCAGCAGGATGTTGAACACATCCGGATGCGCCTTCTCGATCTCATCGAGCAGCACCACGCTGTACGGCTTGCGACGCACCGCCTTGGTGAGCGTCCCTGAATCTTCGTAGCCGACGTATCCCGGAGGCGCGCCGATGAGCCGCGACACGGAGAACTTCTCCATGTACTCGCTCATGTCGACGCGAATCAGCGCCGACGGATCGGCGAAGAGGAACTTGGCCAGCGACCGCGCCAGCTCCGTCTTTCCGACGCCCGTTGGGCCGGAGAAGATGAACGAGCCGATCGGCCGGTTTGGATCCTTGAGCCCGGCGCGGCTGCGCCGGATCGAGCGAGACAACGCCTTGATCGCCTCGTCCTGCCCAACCACCGATTCGTGCAACTCATCTTCCATGCGCAGCAGGCGATTGGACTCCGCCTCCTGCAGCCGCGTCACCGGAATGCCCGTCCAGCGGCTCACGATGAAGGAGATCTCCTCCTCACCGAGCGACGGGCGGAACGACTGGCGCCGCTTCTCCCACTCTTCCTGCTTGGTGCGAATCTCACCCTGCAGCACGCGCTCTTCATCGCGCAGTGCGGCGGCCTTCTCGAAATTCTGATCGCGAACCGCCGTTTCTTTCTCGGTGTTCACGCCTTCAAGATCCGCCTTCAATGCTGCCACTTCCGGCGGCGGCGCCTGCGCCGCGAGACGCGCGCGAGCGCCCGCCTCGTCAATGACATCGATCGCCTTGTCGGGCAGGAAGCGGTCCGTGATGTACCGCTCGGACAACTTCGCCGCGACCGACAACGTGTAGTCCGGGATCGTCACGTGGTGATGATCCTCGTACTTCTTCCGAAGGCCCTTCAGGATCTCGACCGTCTCGTCGACTGTCGGCGGATCCACGATCACCGTTTGGAAGCGCCGCTCGAGCGCGCCGTCCTTTTCGATGTACTTGCGGTACTCGTTGAGCGTCGACGCGCCAACGCACTGCAGCTCGCCGCGCGCGAGCGCCGGCTTGAGCATGTTCGATGCATCGATCGCGCCTTCGGCCGCGCCCGCGCCGACGAGCGTGTGCAGCTCGTCGATGAACAGGATGATGTTCTTGTTCTGAGCGATCTCGTTCATGACCGCCTTCAGCCGCTCTTCGAACTGGCCGCGATACTTCGTGCCGGCGATCACCGCCGCCATGTCCAGCGCCAATACGCGATGCTCGCGCAGCGACTCCGGGCACTCGCCATTGGCGATGAGCTGGGCCAGACCTTCGACGATCGCCGTCTTGCCGACGCCGGGCTCGCCGATGAGCACAGGATTGTTCTTCTTGCGGCGCGTGAGCACTTCCATCACGCGCTGGATTTCCTTGGCGCGACCAATCGTCGGATCGAGCTGTCCCTCGGCCGCGAGCTGCGTCAGATCGCGGCAGAAGTGATCGAGGGCGGGCGTCTTGCTCTTCTTCTCGCCCTTGGCTTGCTGCGGCGCCGGCGGGCTGCCCTGCTGGGCGGTGGCGCCAGGCTGCGGCGCGTCGCTGCCCAGGAGGCGCAACGTCTCGGCGCGCGCGGCGTCCAGGTTGACGCCGGTATCGGTCAGCACCTGCGCCGCGATCCCCTTCTCTTCACGAAGGAGGCCGAGCAGCAAATGCTCCGTGCCGACGTAGCTGTGGTTGAGCTCGCGCGCTTCGGCCATGGCGAGTTCCAAAACCTTCTTGGCGCGCGATGTATATGGCAGATCGGGACTCGAGCTCTGCGCCGCCTTCCCCTTCTTGACCGTCTCCTCGATACGCTGCTGAATCTCGTCGAGGTCGACGCTCAAGTTCTGGAGAACCGCGGCGGCAACGCCTTCGCCCTCTCGAATCAATCCGAGCAGGATGTGCTCCGTCCCCACGTATTCGTGGTGAAGACGGGCCGCTTCCTCGCGTGCCATCGCGAGGACCTTTCGTACGCGCTCGGTGAAGTTGTAGCCGGGTGTCGACATACGTCCCTCAGTTCGGGCTACCGCTTCGACGACGGTCTACCCGTCCGACCCTGCTTCGGCCGTCAGCGCCTGTCTCACATAGCGAGCTCGCACCAGGTTGGCCTCACTCTCGGTGAGTGAGCGAGCTTCTAGGTAGGACAAGTGCGCGGCCTGAGAAAAAATCAAGAGCTTGTTGAGGGTATATACACTGAGGCTGGAGATCAGTTTCAACCCCACAGCCAAACGCACGCCACTGAGATAGTTCATCGCCTCATCGAAGCTGAGGCTGCGTGCGTAGCGGAGCGTTCCGTACGCTCGCCAGAGCTTGTCCTCAATAATATATCCCGCATCGCGAAGCAATACTCGTCTCGCTTCCTCTTCGCGCTCGATCACCGTCTTCAAGACATACGTCAACTTCTCGATCAATTCTTCTTCCGACTGTCCGAGTGTCGTCTGGTTCGACACCTGAAAGAAGTTCCCCACGACCTCGCTTCCCTCGCCGTACAGACCGCGATACGTCAGTCCCATTTGCTGCAGCCCAGCCAATACCTTCGAGATCTCCTTCGTCAGCACCAGCCCCGGCAAATGGATCAATACGGAGGCGCGCATTCCCGTTCCCGTATTCGTCGGACAGGACGTCAGGAAACCGAACTCCGCATGGTAGGCATAGGGAACGCGGCTCCCCAATTCAGTATCGACACGGTCCAGCGCCGCATAGGCATCGGCGAGGTCAAAACCCGATCGGAGCGCCTGCAGGCGCAGGTGATCCTCTTCATTGACCATGACGCCTATGCCGTCCCCAAGAAACACGGCGGCGCCGCTGCGCACCGGGTGTTTCGGGTCGAGCCCGGCCAGCTCCTTACTCACCAAGTGCCGCTCGTGCAGCAGCAGCCGGTCTTCCCCGGGCAGCGAGTCAACTCGCACCAACACGCTCTGTTGGAGCGTGGGGGCGACCCCCACGGCCTCACGAACCGCTGACAATATCCGGAGCCGCTCGCCGTCGCGCGCCCGCTCCGCGAACGCAAAACCTTCCAGGTTCCGCGCCAGACGCACGCGCGTCGACAGCACGATCCCCGAGTAGTCGCCCGAGGCATCGAGCCAGCTCACACCGCCGTCCGGCAGCAGCGACAGATCGATCGTCATTCGCCCAGTACCCGAATCTGGTCGCGCAGCTTGGCGGCGAGCTCGAACTGCTCGGCGTCGACGGCGCGCTTGAGCCGATCGAGCAGTTCCGTTCGCACCGATGCTTGCTCCACCGGTTGGGGCTCGGGCGCGACGTACCGTTTGCCGATGTGCTTCGACGCACCATGCACGCGCCGCAGCAGATCGCGCAAACTGACCTCGAAGGTCTTGTAGCACCGCGCGCATCCCAGCCGGCCGCTCGTGCGGAAATCGCGCAGCGTCGCGGAGCAGAACGGGCAGCGTCCGATCTCACCGCTCACCGGCGGCATCTGCTTCTGCACTTCGAGCAGGAACGCACCCAGCGGATGGCTGGGCTGCTGCTGCACCTTGAACCCGTGCTCCGCCGCGCACTTCTCACACACGTTCACGGTCACGACGCCGCTGGGCGTCGGGCGCGTGAGCGTGACCACGGAATCATTCTCTTTGCAGTAGTCGCACAACATCAGGGCACGACCTCGCGC
>JALZAE010000219.1 GCA_030948535.1 Gemmatimonadota bacterium
CAAGCGTATCAGAAGGCCGTCGCGATCCTCATGAAGGCAGACTCCCTCGCGACCTCCGCCAACACGAAGTTTCTCCTCGGTGTCTCCGCGTTCCAGGTCGGCGACGCGTCCGTGCGCGAGAACCAAGGCGCCAAGCAGTGCGATCTGGCTAAGCTCGCGCAAGATTCCTTCGTCACGGCGCAGACAAACTTGCCCGCTGGCGCCTCAGGAGGCGATGCGAACACCAAGCAGATCGCCGGCCAGCTCCTCGGCGCGATCGGCCAGTACTCGGCGGCGGTCGACGGTCAGGTCAAGAAATTCTGTAAGTAGCCTGCGCTCGGAGCATGACGAAACGCCCGCCGGTTCCTCGGCGGGCGTTTCGCGTTTCAGCTCTCCTCGGCTTCGCCCGGCAGATGTCCGACGTGCACCAGCAGCGCGCCGGGATTCGCGAGATAGAACAGCTCCATCGCCTCGCTGGACTCGCCGTCGAGATTCACCGAGATCGGCACGCTCGCGCGAACCGTGAGCGACGGCAGCTGCCGATAGTGCACGCCTTCGTCGTCGAGATGCTCGCCCTTCTTGAGGCGGAGCAAGAGGCGCGCGAAAGCGCCGATCGGCATTGCCTCGACCACGCAGAGGTCGAGCAGGCCGTCCGTCACCGTGGCGCGCGGCGTGATCAGCGTTCCGCCGCCGGTCGACCTCGCGTTGCCGACCGCGAACAACAGGAACTCGGACTCCAGCTCAAAGCCCGGCGCCGTGAACTTCGCGCGGTACGGCTCCAACGTTCCGAGCTTGCGAGCTCCGGTGATTGCGTACGCCAGTGGTCCGAGAGATGCCTTGGCTTCCGCCGGAGTCTCCGCCGTGGCCTCAGCGCCGACGCCGGCGGTCGAGACGTTGAGAAAACGGCGCCCATTCATCTCGCCCGTGTCGACGAGCACGGGCTTGCGCTGCAGGATAAAATCCATGGCATGGTCGGGATCATCACTCGGAATGCCTGCTTGCCGGGCGAAGTCGTTGGCCGTGCCGAAGGGCACGATGCCGAGCGACGGGCGTGGAGCGCCCGGCTTGTTGGCGGCCGCCTGCGCGAGCCCATTGACGACCTCGTTCACCGTGCCGTCGCCACCGATGGCCACCACGATGTCCGCGCCGGCCATCGCCGCTTCTCGCGCGAGCCGCACGCCGTCACCCCGTTCCCATGTGACGCGAGGATCGACATCGTGTCCTTTGCCGCGCACCCATTCCACGAGATGGCGCAGGGCGGGATTGCCGGCGCGCTCGCCGTGAATCACAAACGTGAGCCGCTTGCCGCCAGCTTCGTCGAGCATCGGAATGGGAAGAGCGTGAAACTGCGTGAGCGCCGTGGGCGATAACATGGACGGCGCGGCGCCTGGCGCGCCACCTCTCCCCGCTGGATTGTCGTCGCCATGGGCGAGCGCGTATCACACGCCGGTGCTCGCCGAAGAGATTCTGGGCCTCTTGAGCGACAAGCGTACCGCCCTCGACGGCACGCTCGGCGGTGGCGGCCACTCGCTGGCGATGCTCGAGCACGGCGCGAGCGTCACCGCGCTCGACCGCGATCCGGCGGCGATCGCGGCGGCCAGACGTCGCCTCGCGAAGTACGAAAAGGCGGGCCGGTTCACGGCGCTCCTCGGCAACTTCGCGGACGTCGACCGGGTCGAGTCGCTGCGCGGCGCGTCGTGGGATTTCATCCTCCTGGACCTCGGCGTGTCGTCGCATCAGATCGACGATCCGTCCCGCGGCTTCTCGTTTCGCGAGGGCGCGCCGCTCGACATGCGTATGGGCGACGACGCTGAGTTGAGCGCCGCGGATTGGCTGAACCAGGCGCCCGAGCACGAGCTGCTCTTCGTCTTTCGCGAGTACGCCGACGAGCGGCGCGCGGCACGTCTTTCTCGCGAAGTCACCCGCCGTCGCGGCAATCGTCCCTTCGCGGTGAGCGATGATTTCGTCGGCGCGATCCGTGGCGCGCTTGGCCCGCAGTCGGGTCCGAGCGACTTCGCGCGCCTTTTTCAAGCCGTGCGCATCGAGGTCAACGGCGAGCTTCGCGCGCTCGAGCACGCGTTGCCCGCGCTGCGGGACCGCCTGTTGCCAGACGGCATCATTGCCGTGATCGCGTACCACTCGGGGGAGGACCGTTTGGTGAAGCACGCGTTCCGCGAGTGGAGCACCGAGTGCACCTGCCCGCCCAAACAGCCCATGTGCACCTGCCGCGGCCACGCGTTGGGAGACACGGTCATGCGGAAAGCAGTGAGCGCGACGACGGCCGAGACGGCGGCGAATCCCCGCGCGCGCAGCGCACGGCTCCGCGCCTGGAGAAGCGAAGCGGCCGGCTCCGCCGCCGCCGGGTAGATGGCCAAGCGCAGAGGCCGCGCGCGCGCCGCGTTGCGCGGACGCACGGTTCTCGCGATGGCGATGATAGGTTTCGTCCTCATCGCCGCGGGCGTCATTTGGAGGAGGGCGACGGGCATCGAGCGCGCGCAGGAGATCCGGGCGCTGGAGAGCCGGCTGTCCGAGCTCGAAGCGCAACGCGTCAAGCTCCGCGAAGAGATCCGAAACGCCTCGAGCCGCTCCGTGTTGCTGCCGATCGCGCAAAACCGTCTGAACATGCACGTCGCCGCCGACTCCCAGATCGTCATTCTTCAGCGTCCCCCGAAACCGCGCTAGCGAGCCAACCTCATTCACCTCGTCACGCGCTTCCCGCATCGATGAATCGCCCCGACCGCATCGCGCTCATCCATGGCTCACTGATCATCTTCGCGGTTGCGATCGTGGGGCGCGCGGCGCAGGTGCAGCTGTGGCAGCGCGCCGCATGGATGGCGAAAGCGGAGCGCCAACACTTCGCCGACTCGAAGATGTTGGCCGCGCGCGGCAACATCTTCGATGTCAGCGGCGTCACGCTCGCGCAGACGAGCGAGTTCGTGCGCCTGAGCATTGCGCCGCGCGAGGTAAAGGATCGCCGCGTGCTCGCCCGGGATCTTCGCCGGCTTGGCGTCGACGGTGCGACGATCGCCCGCGCGATCGATACGTCCCACAAGTGGATGACGATCCCCAAACACTTTCTACCCAGCGACGTCGAGTCCGTCTCGGGCATACAAGGTGTCTACCGGAGGCCGTTCACGCAGCGCGACTATACGCCGCGCTACGCCACGCGCCGCATCCTCGGCCGCGTCGACGAGGGCGGCAAGGCGATCGACGGCATCGAGCTCGCGCTCGACTCGGTGCTGCGCGGACAAAATGGACGGGCCATGCTGCTTCGCGATGCCCGCGGCGCGCGCCCGCAATCGCCGTCGGACACCGCGGTGGTGCCGCGTGCCGGCGAGGACGTCGTGCTCACGCTCAGCCAGGACTTGCAGGAGATCGCCGAGCGTGCGCTCAACGACGCGGTAGATCGCGGCGGTGCATCGGGCGGCGACATCCTCATCATGGACCCATACTCCGGTGAGATCCGCGCGCTGGCGAGTATTCGTCGCGATCCGCGCTCGAGCGGCAGCCCGCTGGTGAGCGAGCCATTCGAGCCGGGCTCTACGCTCAAGCCGTTCGTCGCGGCGGCGCTGCTCTCGCGCGGCCGCGCTCGCCCCGACGAGATGATGGAGCTCGGCGATGGCACCTGGACCGTCGAAGGGCGCACGATTCACGACGAGCACAAGGCCCCGCGGTTCTCCCTGTCCGATGTGATTCGATACTCGAGCAACGTCGGCATCGCCAAGTTCGCGCAACGATTGTCGCACGCCGAGCAGTACCAGGCGCTTCGCGATTTTGGTTTTGGCACCGCGACGGGCATCTCGCTGCCGGCGGAGGCCAGTGGACTGCTGCGCCCACCGGAGAAGTGGTCGAAGCAGTCACCGGTGTCGCTCGCCATCGGCTACGAAATTTCTGTGACCGCGCTGCAGCTCGCGACGGCGTACGCTGCGCTCGCCAATGGCGGTGAGCTCCTCGAGCCGACGATCGTGAAGGAGATTCGTGGTCCGGACGGCGTCGTGCGATACACGCACACAAGGCGTGTCGTGCGCCGGGTGATCGATCCGAGCGTCGCGTCGACGGTACGGCAGATGCTGCTCGGGGCAGTGGAGGGCGGGACCGCGGACGAAGCGGGGCTGGGCAACTTCCAGGTTGCGGGCAAGACCGGCACGGCCAAGCGGACCATCAACGGCCACTACCGCGATAGCTCGTACACGCCGTCGTTCGTCGGCCTCTTTCCGGCAGATCGCCCGCAGTACGTGATCCTGGTGAAGATCGATCATCCGACGGTGGGATCGATCTTCGGCGGTCACACGGCGGCGCCGGTGTCGAAGGTAGTGC
>JALZAE010000245.1 GCA_030948535.1 Gemmatimonadota bacterium
CGCAGTTCAACGTCGACACGGCAGGCCGCGCTGAGCCCGCCAGCTTCAAGGTGCTCAAGTCGACGAACGATCTGTTCACCAGCTCCGTCCGGAACGTCCTGCCGCAGATGCGCTTCTACCCCGCCGAGACTGGCGGCCGCAAGGTGCGCATGGTCGTGCAGCAGCCCTTCGTCTTCAAGCTGACCAAGTAGTCCGCCACCACTTCTAGAGAGACTCATTTTATGAACATGTCGATCCTCGGTCTTTGGTCGCAGATGGCCTGGTTCGCTCGGGGCATCGTGATCACGTTGGCCATCATGTCGATCTTCTCGCTGTCGATCTCGATTCAGAAGTGGTGGAGACTCCGCCGCGCGCAGGCCGAGACCCGCAAGTTTGCCCCGGAGTTCTCGCAGTTCCTCGAGGAAGACAACCTCAACGAGGCGATCAAGCTGGCCGAGAACTACAAGAAGTCGCACGTCGCCCGCGTGCTCGGTGGCGCGCTGGGTGAGATTCGTCCGCTGATCCAGGATGGCTCGGTGACCGTCGCCGACATCAACTCGGCTGAGCGCGCGGTCGAGCGCAACATGCTGATCATCGTGTCGGAGCTGAAGCGCGGCCTGGCCGTGCTGGCGACCGTCGGCGCTACTGCGCCGTTCGTCGGATTGCTCGGCACCACGATGGGCATCGTGAACGCGTTCACGGGCATGGCCACGTCGGGAACGGGCGGTATCTCCGCGATCTCGTCGGGCGTCGCCGAGGCGCTGGTCACGACCGCGTTCGGACTCATCGTCGCGATCCCGGCCGTGTGGTTCTACAACTATTTCCAGACCAAGATCGACAATCTCACGGTGGAGATGACGTACACCTCGAAGGAGATGATCGATTACCTGATCAAGGGCGTCGCCGGGGAGTTCGGCCGTAGCCGCTTCACGCGCGAGTTCAACGCCGCGACTGGCTCCGGCCCGATCGCGCAGTAATCACGCCCTCGAGCGAGGAGACGGACCATGGCTATGTCAGTGGGGGGTGGCTCGAACGTACGCGCCGAGCCGAACGTCACCCCGATGATCGACGTCATGCTCGTGCTCCTGATCATCTTCATGATCGTGGTGCCGGCGATCAATGCCGGCTTCCAGGCGGTCCCTCCTCACGGTGTGAACATCAAGTCACACCCTGAGGAGGATGAAGATCAGGTGCTCGGCATCGATGCCGACGGCAAGTACTACCTGAATAAGAAGCCGATTCGCAACGAGGATCTCGCCGCGCTGCTCAACCAGATTTACACGGCCCGGCAGTCGGACAAGATCCTGTACGTGAAGGCGCACAAGGAGCTCGAGTACGACAAAGTGCTGGTCGCGATGGACATCGCGTCGAAGAACGGCGTGCGTGTCGTTGCGGCCATCACCGATCAGACTCCCGGCACCGCGTCGTCTGTCGCGGGCGACATCATGCAGATGAACAAGTCGGGCGCGAAAGCGCCGTAACCGCGAGGAGCGACCATGGCGTTTTCAACAGGCAATGAGGCAGGCGGTCTCACCAATGAGATCAACGTCACGCCGATGATCGACGTGCTGCTCGTGCTCCTCATCATTTTCATGATGCTGGTGCCGATGCTGCGCAAGGCGATCGACTTGCAGCTGCCGGATCCGACACCGGCTCCGGCGAACTCGACGCCGAATCCCGATCAGATCGTGTTGCAAATCGGCAAGAGCGATGCGTTCAAGATCAACTCCGAGGTCGTGCCGAAGGACAAGCTCCTGGCGCGACTCAAAGAGATTTACGATCCGCGCCCCGAGAAGATCATTTTCATCAAGGGCGAGCCCGGTGTGAAGTTCCAGGATGTGATCACCGGGATGGACATTGCTCGTGGTGCCGGCGTAAAGGTGCTCGGCGTCGCGCCGAAGGATCCGAACGCGAAATAAGGCTATTCGGATGTGATGTGCGATACGACGGGCGAACCTTTGAGGTTCGTCCGTCGTATTACTATAGAGACATGCAGCCGCCGCGCGAGTTTCCCTCTGATGCCGAAAGGCGTCCCCCGTACCGTCCCCCCGCCGGACTCCCGTTGGAGCCCGACGCACGCTGGGGCACGCCGCTGTCGTTCGCGCTGCATATTCTGCTGATCCTGCTGCTGATCACTCCGTTCGCCATCTCGAAGCACCTCGAGTACAAGGAGCTTGGCGCCGGCGGCCAGGGACCTGCCGGCGGCGGTGGCGGCGGGCGACGGGGCACTGGCGGCTCGGACAACGTGAAGGAGCGCTTGCAGTACCTGCAAGTCGCGCCGGCCATGCCCACGCCGCCGGTCGTGACGCCTCCTGTCGTGCCGCCGGTGGTGCCACCGGTCGTCGTTCCACCGCCGGTGGTGCAACCGCCGGTCGTCAGGCCCAAGCCAGAAGAGCAGATCGAGACGCCAAAGCCAGTGACGGTTGCGTCACTCGTGCCGGGTGTTGGCGGCGGCAGCGGAACCGACGGATCGAACGGCTCGGGCCCAGGAAGCGGTGGCGGGGTCGGATCGGGAATCGGCACGGGGCGGGGAAGCGGCAACGGCCCAGGCACCGGCGGCGGCGAGACCGACATCTATCCGCCGAAAAACATCGTGCTGTATATGCCGCCGATGAACCCACCCAGCTCGCCGCACCCGTATGAAGCGGTGGCTCTATTCGACGTCGACGAGAAAGGAAACGTCTTGTCGTTCACGGTGGAGCCGCAATCGCGCGACGGCGGCTACAATCGCAAGCTGCGCGAAGCGCTCTCCGGCGTGCGCTTCCGCCCCGCCACCAAGCGCGACGGCACGCCCGTCCGCGCGGTCGCGAGGATCGTGATCTCGCAGTGATGACGGGGCGTTTCACCGCTCCCAGCGGTCTAGCCTTCGCATCCTCAGCGGGTTAGTTTCACGCGGCTCGACGCCAGAACGAGCCGCTTTTTTTATCCGCTGTTGGCGCATCGCTCCGGCTCCGTCCATCCGGCCCCGATAGCCGCCGTGCACATCATCCGAG
>JALZAE010000272.1 GCA_030948535.1 Gemmatimonadota bacterium
CATGTCAACGAAATCGCACCCCGATCCGGATCACGTCGCCCATGTGAGCGCGCTCGCGAGCGCGACGGAGCACCATTCCCTCACCGGCCACTTTCAGATCCACCGCGCGTTTCACTCGCGGTTTCTCTCGGTCGATCACGATGTGATCGTCTATCTGCCTCCCGGCTATGTCGAGGGCTCGCACCGGCGATATCCGGTGCTGTACATGCACGACGGCCAGAATCTCTTCGATATCGCGACCTCGTTCGGCAAGACCGAATGGGGAATGGACGAGGCGGCGCAGACGTTGATCCTCACTGGCGCGATCGATCCGCTCATCATCGTCGGCATCTACAACGCTGGAGCGCTCCGCATCGATGAGTACACCCCGACGCGCGACTCGGCGAAAAAGGTCGGCGGGAAGGCCAACCTGTACGGCCGGATGTTGGTCGAGGAGCTCAAGCCGTTCATCGATGGCGAATATCGCACGCTCCCCGACTTGGCGAACACCGGACTGGGGGGGTCGTCGCTCGGCGGACTGGTGTCGCTGTATCTCGGTCTCAAGTACGCCGGGATTTTCGGCAGGCTGGGCATTTTGTCGCCGTCGGTGTGGTGGGACAATCGGTTCATCGTGCGGCGCGTGAAAGCGCTGTCGACGAAACCGCCGCAGCGCATTTGGCTGTCCACCGGAACCGCGGAAGGTCGCGGGGTCGCCAAGTCAGCGCGGACGGTCCGCGATGCGTTGATCGCGAAGGGATGGGTACTCGGCGGGGACCTGGCGTACTTCGAGGTGGAAGGCGGAACGCATCACGAGAGCGCGTGGGCCGCGATCATGGAGCCGATGCTGCGCTTCCTCTTTCCTCGCTCCGGGGTCTGACACAGGGTTTGTGTCGTGACGCACAGTTTGTGTTGTGAGTGCGCTGATTCGCTCGTATACTGTCGGCGCCTACCGCACGACCGCACGACCTGTGACGCTCACCGTCCTCGTGAGGTTCGACTCATATGCGCTCATTCGGCCGAACGACGGCGATCGTTATCGCCGCGCTCGTGTACGCAGCGTGCCATGACGGCGGTACGCGTGTGGTCGTGCCCGTTCCCACGGCGCTGACGAAGATATCCGGCGATAACCAAACGGGCATTGTCGGCGCGGCGCTCGCCAATCCGTTCGTGGTGAAGGTGACCGACCAGAGCGGCCAACCCATGTCGGGCGTTTCAGTCCAGTGGACGAGTACCGGCGGTACGTTCTCGGCTGCGAGCGGCACCACGGATGCGAGCGGACTCATGTCCGTGGGCTTTACCATCGCGGGCGGCACCGCGGACGCGAAGACGGCCGTTGCATCGGTCACAGGTCTCAACAGCGTGACCTTCAACGTTGCGACGACGGCGGCAGCGGCCTCACAGCTCGTGAAAGTGAGCGGTGATGCACAAACTGGCACTGTCGGCACGTCGCTCGCGGCGCCGCTGGTGGTGAAGGTGGCGGATGCGTTCGGCAATGTGGTGTCAGGCGTACCGCTCGCGTTCACCTTGACGGGCACCGGCGCACTCGCCCCTGGCACAGCAACCACCGGTGCGAATGGCCAGGCGCAGACCGCGCTGACCTTCGGCAACGATGCGGGGGGTCGCACCGTGACCGTCAGCGGCGCGGGACTCACGTCGGTGACGTTCGCCGAAACCGCGACCGCCGCTGCAGCTGCAACTGTGGCAAAGGTGAGCGGCGATGCGCAGACGGGCATCGCGGGAAGAACGCTCGCCGCACCCTTCACCGTGATCGTGAAGGACGCATTCAACAACGTCGTTCCCAATGCGACCGTCACCTGGACGGCCACTGGCGGCAACGGCGCTTCGATTGCCGCGACATCGACGACCAACGCTAGCGGCAACGCCTCGGCAACGCTCACGCTCGGCACGGTGATCGGAGCATACGGTGCCACGGCATCCGTGGCCGGCGTTGCGACTCCCGCAATTTTCACGGCGACCGCGACCGCGGGTCCTCCTTTCACCGTAACCAAGATCGCGGGCGATGCGCAGACCGGCATGGTCGGCACAGTGCTCGCCACTGACCTCATCGTTCAGGTGAAGGATCAGTTCGGCAACGTTGTAGTTGGGACGGCGGTTACATGGGCGGTTTCGGGCGGCGGCAGTGCGTCGGCGTCGACGACCGATGCCACCGGTCAGGCGAGGACGACTGTGACCCTCGGGACGGTGAGCGGCGCGCAGACGGTCACGGCGACCGCGAGCACGGCGTCGGCTGTGTTCACCACAACCAACACTCCGGGCGCGGCGGTCGCGATCGTGAAGGCGCGCGGCGACAATCAAACCGTGAGTGTCGGCACGGCGCCGCAACCCTTCGTCGGCAGGTTCGTCGACCAGTACGGAAATGGCACATCAGCAACTGGTCTCGGTGGATTTTATGCCATCATCCCGCCTGCGCTGGGCGCGAACATCTCGACGTTCTCGTTCGTTCCCACTGCGAGCGGGGAGATCTCCTTCTCGATCACAGCGCCAACGAGCGCGGGTGCGCTCATCGCGCGGATGGCGATTTTCGCTACCGGGGTGGCTCCGACAGCGCTCGACTTCGCTGTCACGGTCACCGCGCCGTTCCTCAGTGGTGTCGCCCCCGCCGCGACTGCGCCGAGCTCGGGACCCATCATGGTGCGCTGGCCACAGTAGTCGTCGCGACCAGTCGGCATCGGCGAAGCCCCACGACGAACATGTCGCGGGGCTTCGTGCATCATCGCTACCCACGTCGCATTGTCGCCCCTCCCGGCGCGCCGTACATTACCGCTCGCGCTCGAACGAGGTGGCGCGCCACTCACGCGATCAGGATGACGACCGATGGCGGATTCGACGTCGCAGACCTCCGGCAAGAACACACCGCTGGTCGGCGTGATCATGGGGAGCAAGAGCGACTATCCGCACATGGCGCCCGCGGTCGAGATCCTCACCCAGTTCAAGATCCCGCACGAAGTGCGCATCGTCTCGGCCCATCGCACGCCCGACTGGATGTTCGACTACGCCGAGACCGCGGAGAAGCGCGGGCTGCTAGTGATCATCGCCGCCGCCGGCGGCGCGGCCCATCTTCCGGGGATGACCGCGGCCAAGACGGTGCTCCCCGTGCTCGGCGTTCCGATTTCCGCCACGCCGCTCAACGGCCTCGATGCGCTCTTGTCGATCGTGCAGATGCCGAAAGGTGTTCCCGTGGGAACGCTGGCGATCGGCGACGCGGGCGCCGCGAACGCCGCATTGCTCGCCATCGCGATCCTCGCCGTGGGGCAGCCCGATCTGCGTGAGAAGCTCCGTGCGTGGCGCGACGCCCGCGAGCACGACGTGCTGTTGCAGCAGCTGCCCTGATTTCGTGCCGGTGATGTCGTGACGGTCGTGCTCCCCGGTGGCACGATTGGAATCCTCGGCGGCGGACAGCTCGGACGGATGACCGCGCTCGCGGCCCGCTCGCTCGGCTATCGCGTGCACGTGCTCGATCCCGATCCCGATTGCGCCGCGCGCGCGGTGAGCGATCTCGTGATCACCGCCAGCTTCAGCGACGCGGCCGCGGCCGCCGAGCTCGCGCGCGGCTGCGACGTCGTGACCGTCGAGATCGAGAAGATCGCTCCGGCGAGCATGGACACAGCCTCCGGGCACGCGCCGACCCGGCCGTCGCGCGCGGTGCTCGAGATCGTGCAGCATCGCGCCCGGCAGAAAGATTGGCTCGCCGCGCACGAGTTTCCCGTCGCGCCATATCGCGTCGCCGCGTCGGAGATCGAGCTGGCGCGCGCACTCGCGGAATTTCCGGGCGTGCGCTTCGTGAAATCCTCGACCGGCGGCTACGATGGCCGCGGCCAGGTGCGCGTCGAAGGCGAGGCCGACGTGGCGGCTGTCTGGCGCGACGTCGGATCCGCGCACTGTGTCGTCGAGCTAGGGGTCGACCTGCGCGAAGAAATCTCCGTCATGGTCGCGCGCCGGCCGTCGGGTGAGTCGGCGGTGTTTCCCGTCGCGCTGAACCATCACGAGAACCAGGTGCTCGACTGGTCGGTGATCCCCGCTCCGATTCCAGTTGAGGTGGCCGCGCGCGCCACTGCGCTCGGCCGCGCCATCGCCGACGCGATTGGCATTGAGGGTCTGTTGGCGATCGAGCTGTTCTGGCTGCGTGACGGCCGATTGCTCGTGAACGAGCTCGCACCGCGCCCGCACAACACCTTTCATCACACCGAAGCGGCGTGCCTAACGAGTCAATTCGAGCAGCTCGTGCGCGCGGTGTGCGACCTGCCGCTTGGCGCGACGGAAGTCGTTCGACCCGCGGCGTTGATCAATCTGTTCGGTGACCTTTGGCTCGACGACGCGCCGCCCGCCTTCGATGCAGCGCTGGCCATTCCGGGGGTGCGTTGCTTTCTCTACGGCAAGGTGCCGCGACCCGGTCGCAAAGTCGGCCATCTCAGCGCGACGGCGCCGTCGACCGACGAGGCTGTCGCGAACGCACACGAGGCGCGGCGCCGCCTAACGACGCGCCGCTGACGAGAGCCGCGCTTCGGCGGCCCGCGCGAACCGCTCGACGATCGTGGCGGCGCGCTCGATGCTGGTGATGCCTGCCACGCTCTTCCCCGCCTGCCAATAGTCCTGATTGGAATCGCCCGTCGTGTGCTTGAGACGGTGGAGGGAGCGCAGCGCATAGATGGTCCGCATCCAGTGCTTCGTCTTGCGGCCGCGGAACATCCACCGTGCGAAGGGCCCGGCGCGCGTGCCGAGCCGCTTGATGTACGGCGTGTTGATTACCGCCACCGGCACGCCGGTGAGCCGCTCGGTGAGCACGACGTCGCTTTCACCGGCGTCGAGAATCCCCTGCTTGTACTCGGGCTTCGCGTTGCACTCGGTCGTCGCGATGAAACGCGTGCCGAGTTGCGCGCCGGCGTAGCCGATCTCCAGCGAGGCGACGAAGCCCTGTTCGTCACCGATGCCGCCGGCGCAGATCAATGGAAGGCCGAGGTCGCTCAGGTCATCGAACAGCTGCTGCGCCGCGCGCTCGCCCGCATGCCCGCCGGCGCGATTGTTCACCGCGATCAGGCCGTGCACCCCGCCGTCGCGTCCTTTGAGCGCCCACTTTCGCTCGGTGACGTCGTGGTAGACGATCCCTCCGAGTGGCGTCACGCGATCGACGACCCATCGCGGGTTTCCCAACGACGTGACGAAGAAGCGGATGCCTTCCTCGAGCGCGATGTCGATCCACTTTGCCATACGGTCGGCGTACGTCTTCGACGATTGCTCGATGAGCGCGTTCATTCCGATCGGCTTGTCGGTAATGGAGCGCATCAGCCGGATGCCGTCGCGAAAGTCGTGGCCGTGCACGTACGTGAGCGAGATCGGTTGCAGTACGCCAATGCCGCCCGCGGCCGACACCGCTGCGACGAGCTCGGGATTGCTGCACGGATACATCGCGCCGCAAATGAGCGGAACGTCGATGCCGACTTGTCTCGTGAACGGCGTGTCGATGCGGGGCGCGGCCATCAGCGTTGAGGTGGCGCCGCTTCCTTCTTCCCCGGCCCGACGACCCAGATCACCGCCGCCTTTGCCACGACATCGCCGGCCTCGTCGGTGATCGTCGCGTGCACGGTGTGATCGCGCCGCACGCTGGTGTCGGGGATATCGGTCGAGCACTCGGCCGTGACCGTGCCGCGCGCCTTCTTGAGGTATTCGATCGACAGCCCGCGCACGATGCCGCGCGCGTCTGGGGGCAGCCCGACGTTCATCGCCAGACCGCTGGTCACCTCGGCGAGATTGACCAGCGCCACCGCATGGATCGACTTGAGATGCTGCCGCACCCCGCGCCGGTCGCGCATGCGGACCTTGGCGTAGCCGGGCCGCAGCTCCATCACGCGCGGCGAGATGCTCCCCGTGTACGGAACCATTTGGCCGAGCAGAATGCTGAAGGCCGTTTTACCACCCCGCTTCGTGCTGAGACGCCGCCACATCTTGATGAGCGTTTCACCGGGAGAGTCGGCCATGTATCGCGAGCACCGTGGAGATGAGGACGTTCGCGCGGAGGTTATCGGGATCGCTCACGGTGGTCAAGCGCGCCGGTACGCGTCCTGCTTTGGCTGCCGCACCAACTCGCAGCGAAGTCGGACGACGTCACCAGATGCATGAGGGGTTGCACATGAGCACACACGAACCGGAGCAGGGGCACAGTGGTACCGCGACGCTGGACGAGCCGCACAAGGTGAGCGTCGAGCGAAGCATGACGATCTTGCGTCCGCGGGCGGAGCTCTATGAGTTCTGGCGCGATCTCACCAACCTACCGCGATTCATGACCCACCTGCGCAGCGTGACGGTGCTCGACGCGAAGCGATCGCGCTGGGTCGCGCAAGCGCCGGACGACCGCACCGTCGAGTGGGATGCGATCGTGACGGAGGATGTCGCAAACGAGCGAATCGCCTGATGATGAGCAGGTGCTCTTTCTCTCGGACATCTTCCCGACCGGGTACGAGTCGGCCGTTCGCGCCGACATCAAGGGCGGCGACACCGTTGCCATCTGGGGATGCGGCCCGGTCGGACAGTTCGCCCTCCGCAGCGCTTACATGCTCGGCGCGGCACATGCGATCGCCATCGACCGCTTCGCGCCGCGACTGGCGCTCGCCGAGCGCGCCGGCGCGACGGCGATCAACTATGAGAATGAAGAGGATCTCATCGAGCGGCTCAAGCAGTTGACCGGCGGCCGCGGTCCCGACTCGTGCATCGACGCCGTCGGCATGGAGTCGCACGGTCACTCGATCGACTACTTCATCGATCGAGGCAAGCAGGCGATCAAGCTGCAGCTCGACCGGGCGAACGTGCTACGCCAAGCGATTCAG
Organism: Gemmatimonadota bacterium; assembly: GCA_030948535.1. Classification (GTDB taxonomy): domain Bacteria; phylum Gemmatimonadota; class Gemmatimonadetes; order Gemmatimonadales; family Gemmatimonadaceae; genus JALZAE01. The sequence goes on from JALZAE010000272.1 coordinate 6,819, forward strand.
GCATGCCGGAAGGGCGGCACGGTGTCGGCGATCGGCGTCTACGCCGGCTTCATCGACAAATTTCCCTTCGGCGTGGCATTCGGCAAAGGACTCACCATTCGCGCGGGACAGTGCAACGTGCAGAAGTACATGCCGTCGCTCCTGGCCGAGATCGAGAAGGGGACGATCGATCCGAGCGAGATCATCACGCACCGGCTCAATCTCAGCGATGCGGCGCACGGCTACGAGATTTTCAAGAACAAGGAAGAAGAGTGTGTGAAGGTGGTCATGCGGCCGTAGCAAGCCCACCGCTCGACCCGGTCTGGACGCCGTGCCCCCGGTCTCGCAATGCCGGGGGCGCGGTTTTGTTCTGGCCCATAAATCCGTTCTTCCCGGCCGCGCGTACACATCCGCGTTCCACAGCCTCACCAACGTCCATCGTCGTTGCAGTGCTGCTCTCACCATTTTGTGGAGGAAGTCCCATGAGGCGCATGACGCTATCGCGTCGTACCGCACTCACCGCCATCGCCACCGTGGCCGCGCTCGCGGCAGGAAGCGGCGTCGGCCGGTTGCGTGCATCCGATCACCAGGACAGTCCGGACGTCGAACTCAACCCGTCGATGGACATGACGGACGTCTATGCGTTTCCGTCGGGCTCCGCGCCCACGAGCCGCATCGTGCTCGTGCTGAACAGCTGGGCGTTCCTGACGCCCGCGCAAGCCACCACGATCGGCTTCGACAACAATCTGCTTTACCAGTTCAAGATCGATAACACGGGCGACGCCAAGGAAGATCGCGTGATCCAGGTGGTCTTCACCGGGAGCGGCTCGTCGCAGCAGGTGCACGTCTACGGCCCCATGGCACCACCGGCGCCGGGCGCGATGAACAACGTGCTCACCACGGCAGCGCCAACGTTGAGTGGGTCGATCAACACGAACCTCGGCACCGCGGGCGGGATGCAAGTGTTCGCCGGCGCGCGTGAAGAGCCGTTCTTCATTGACCTCGAGCAGTTCTTTCACGTGTTGCCGGACCGCAAGCCGTCGACCGGTCCGCTGTCGCTGTTGTCCGACGTTCCGCAGGGCACGTTCCGCAGCGCCGCCTCCGCGGTGGATTTCCCGAAGGGCTTCAACGTCCTCTCGATCGTGATCGAGCTCAACAAGGCCGATCTCGTCTCGGGTGGCAACACGAAAATCGGTATCTGGGGCACGATCAGCCGCTAGCCGCAACGCAAACCATATAGGAGAACCGACATGTCTTACCGTTTTTCGTGGAGCGCGGCTGCTCGCTCGCTGCTGGTCGCCGGAGCGTTCGGCGCCGGCTTGCTCGCGACGTCGTGCAAGGATGACACGATCACCTCGCCGACGAGTAATCGTGTCTACAATCAGGTGCAGCGCCTTGGCAATCCGCTGGTGAGCGAAGTGTTGCTCGCCAAGCGCGATCACCCTTACCACGGCTCCATCGGTCCCGATCGCGATGTGGCCGAGCTCGGACCGAAGATCAAAGCCTTCGACGCGACGGTGGCCGGCCGCAGCGTCGCGCATCAGAACGCCCTCGTCGGCGCGCTGCTGCCCGACATGCTCATCGTGCAGACGGACAAGGACCCGACGACAGCCGGCTGGCTCAGTTGGGCATTGTCGAACGGCTACGGTGGCCGCAAGCTCACCGATGACGTCGTCGATGCCGCGCTGTCCGCGGTGTTCGGCAAGATTCTCGAGACGGCGGGCGCGAGCTGCGACAACTTCACGCTGCCGCTCTGCACCGATAACGTCGGCTCGCATGGCACGTTCCTGACCACGTTTCCGTATCTCGGCGTTCCGAAGTAACGACGCATAGACCCGTCCGCCGCCCTGCGCGGCGGGCGGGGCACCATCTCTCCGGAGTGCCACGCATGAAATTCGTCACGTCGCGTTTTGTCATCACCGCCCTCTTCATTTCGGGCGCGTCCGGCATCGCGTCGTATCGTGCGCATTCGGCGAAGGCGTCGGCGCCATCCGCGAGCCGACGCGTGGACGCCGAGATCCGCGACAAGGACATCGCCTTCTATCTGGCTCGTGCCGAGCGCGACCCGACGGGGGCGTTCGATCTCGCGCAGCTCGCGAAGTTGTATTCCGATCGCGCTCGCGAGACGGGCAGCTATCAGGACGTGCTTCGCGCGGAAGAGGTCGCCCGAAAATCGTTGGCGCATCGCACGTCGCACAACGACCGTGCGCTGCAACTGCTAGCCACCAGTCTGTTGTCTCAGCACCGCTTCGCCGAAGCACGCGACGCGGCGCGCACGCTGCTAGCGCGTGACTCGGCCCGCGTGAGCTATCGCGCGATGCTTGCCGAGATCGAGATGGAGCTCGGCGACTACGACTCGGCGCGTGTCCGGTTCGCATCGCTCAATGGAGAGCGGACAAATCTGTCCGTCGCACCGCGATTGGCGCGATGGATCGAGATCGAGGGAAGTCCTGAGCAGTCGCGGCGTCTCCTCGACAACGGCCTGACGCAAGCGCTCGACCGCCAGGATCTCCCGCGCGAACAGATCGCGTGGTACTGGCTCCGGCTCGGGGACGTGAAGCTGCGCACGGGGAAGGCAGGCGATGCGGCGACGGCATATCACGAAGGGCTGGAGGCGGCGCCGGATGACTATCGGCTGCTCGCCGCGCTCGCGCATCTGGAGCTCGTTCGCGGAAAGCCGTCGCGCGCGATCGAGTACGGCGAGCGCGCCATCGCGATTCTTCCCGATCCGGGCACGCTCGGCTTGCTCAGCGATGCCTACGCTGCGACCGGCGACAGCGCCAAGTCCGCGGACTACGCCAAGACCCTCGAGGTCGTCGTCGCGGGACAGCCCGGCGCGTATCACCGGGCCTGGAGCCTCTTCCTCCTCGACCACGATCGTCGCACCGCCGAGGTGTTGGCCAAGACGCAGAACGAGCTGACGACCCGCAAGGATATCTACGGCTACGATCTGCTCGCCTGGGCGCTGCACAAACAAGGTCGCGACGCCGAAGCCGCGACCGCGATGACCAACGCGTTGTCGCAGCACACCAAGGATGCGATGCTGTACTACCACGCCGGCATGATCGAGCGCTCGCTCGGCAGACAGCGCGAAGCCTACTGGTACCTTTCGCACGCGCTATCGACGAACCCATACTTTCACCCGACGCAGCCAACGATCGCGAGAGCAACGTTGGATTCGCTCGCGAAAGCGTTGAAGCAATAGTGAGGTGGAAGAGTTTGGCAAAGAGTTTGGTGGAGAGGATGCGCAGTCACCGACATCGGACATCTGACATCTGACAACTGCCTTTATGGAACTGCTTACTTTCGTCCGCCTCGGTTTTCACCACATCACTGATATCGAAGCTGCCGACCACATCCTGTTCCTCCTCGCCCTCGCCGCCATCTATCGCTATCGCGACTGGCGGCCGGCGCTGTGGGTAGTCTCGGCATTCACGATCGGCCACTCGATCACCCTCGGCCTCGCGGTCACCGGCGCCGTCACGCTGCCGACCAAGCTGATCGAGTTCCTGATCCCGGTGACGATCGTCGCGACGGCGGTAGAAAACCTGATCGTGCGCGATCGCACCGCGGCGCCCTGGGGCGGACGCTATCGCCCCGTGTTCGCCAGCGTGTTTGGTCTCGTGCACGGAGCAGGCTTCGCGAACGCGCTCAAGGCCTTGTTCATGGATCACGTCGCGGTGCCGCTTTTTGGCTTCAACGTCGGCATCGAGCTGGGACAG
>JALZAE010000276.1 GCA_030948535.1 Gemmatimonadota bacterium
GGGCTGCGCGATGCCGATGATCAGCGTCGAGCTCGCCGCGTCGGCGACGTTCGCGTTGGCCGAGACGTGAAAACGCTCCACGCGTGTGTCCCCGTTCGCGTCGGTGAAGTTGACGAAGAAGAATCCGTTGGTGGCGTACTGCGGATGGAACGCCAGACTGAGTAACCCACGCTCGCCGCCGCTCGAGATGCGCGACGACAGATCGAGAAAGGGCGTCGGCAGCACCGCTCCATTGGCGATGATGCGGATCCCTCCCGTCTGCTCGACGACGAAGAGCCGCGCATCGCCGGGGGGCGCGGTCACGTACAACGGGCTGGAGAAACCGGACGCGACCGTCTCCAACCGCAGCGCGATCGTCGTCGTGTTGAGCGCATAGGTGACTGACGCGGACGCCGTCGCCGAAGAATTCACGGGCACGCTCTGCGTCGCCGGCGCCGGATCGTACGTCGAGCCGGCGTTCGTCACGCTCGACGCGGTGAGCACGTACGCGCCCGCGGCAACGCTGGCGAGCGTGGTGGTCGCGGTGACGGTGCGCTGGAATGCGTTCGGCCCGCTCACCGATATCGCGCCGGACACACCGGCCGGAAGTCCGCTAACGGTGATGTCGAGCGATCCGCTCGTCGATGCCACCGGCGAGTCGGAGCAAGCGAGCAGGAGCGCGAACACCGGAAGGAAGCGCGCGGTTGACGGCACGAGGACTTGGAAACGGGAATTGGACGCGTCGGAATCTCCCTGTGTACTTCATGTCTCGTTCCAACGTTCGACCCCGGCCGTGACCTCCAGGATTAGATCGGCGCCATACGCGAGCGACGGCGTCTGGAATCCGGGCTTCGCATTCCCCTCGCTGGCCCGTCGCGCGATCTCGAGCGCGGTGATCGATGTCAACGTGTAACCGTCCGGGGTACGCATGCGTGCGGATGCGCGCCGCCCTTGCTCGTCTTCCACCTCGCCCCATAGCAACGAGTACGAGCGCTCGCGCCTCGCGTCGCTCGGACCCGGCGCTCGGCGCCGGATCGCGGCCCTGAGCAGCTTCTGCATCGGCGTCGAGCCGAGCAGCCAACCGAGATGCCGGCTCAGCCGCATCGCACGGATCGCGGAATCGGATACAGCCGTGTAGACCTCGATGTTGCCGATGCCCGTGCTGTAGTACGCCGTCGCGACGTCGCCCCATGGAATCGTCATCGACTGCGTCGGGCGGCGCCCGTAGTCGATGCGCCTCGTCTTCCAGGCCGCGGGCACGGGCGTGAGGACGCCGTTCGTCCTGATGAGTCCGCCGCGCTCGATGTTCTCGACCATCGTCGTCGCCGTCCCGCGCGACATGCCGCCGAGCGCTTGGAACGCCAGCGTGAGCTTCGTCGCCGTCGGCAACCGCGCCTTGAGATGCGCCGCCAGACAATCGGACGGCACGACATCGAAGCCCGCGCCGGGCAGCAGCATCACGCCGGCGGCGCGAGCGGCGTCGCTGCGTGCGGCCATCGCCTCGAACACGGACGTCTCGCCCGTGATGTCCACGTAGTGGACACGCGCATCGATGCATGCCGTCGCCATCGGCACCGCGGTGCGCGAGAAAGGGCCGGCACAGTGCAGCACCGCGGTCGCTCCGGCGATGCCGGTCTTCAACGCCGCCGGATCGTCGAGGCCGAATGCGCGCTGCTCCATCCCGAGCTCGCCGGCCAGTGCCGCTACGCTCGCGCCGTCGCGTCCGGCGAGGACGACACGTATGCCGAGCGATGCCGCGCGCCGCGCAATCAGCCGGCCCGTGTAGCCGTTCGCGCCGTAGATGAGGATCACGCTGGTCGCGCCGCGACCTCGATGTCGTGCACCCTGCTGATGTCGATCGCGATTCCTTGTTCACCCGAGTCCTGCGGCTCGAGGATGTTCGCGAAGCGCGCGCCGAACACGATCTCTTCCGGCTTGTACGACGAGCGCGTGTGCACCGTCTGCGCGAACGTCTCGTCGGTGCCGGTGAGCAGGATCATGAACTCGGCGTCCGACTCACGCAGCTGCTGTTCCGTCACGCCGAAGAGCGGACTCGACTCGTCGATCGGATGCACGATCGTCCACGACAGGGGGAAGAACGCCACGCGATCGCGCTCGAGCGCCAGCTCATGAAACTCCCGGTCGGCCGAGCTCGTCTTGCGGCGATTGAGCATCACCTTCGCGCCCAGCTCGACGAGCTGATTGCTTCGCGCGTTAGCGATGCGGAACTCGAACGCCGTGATGCCGCGGTACGGCGCGATCAACGCCCGCTCGCTGAACACGATTGCCGCCGTCGGCCGCGATACGCGCCCAAAGAACAATCCGGCGCCGATAGAAAATCCGAGCAGGCCGACCAGCGACTCGAGCGTCACCAGAATGTTCGCCGCCAGCGTCAGCGGTACGATGTTGCCGTAGCCGATCGTGGCCAGCGTCTCCACGCTGAAGAAGAACGCCTGGCCGACGCGACCGCCCGCGCCCGCATCGTTCACGCCCATCAACGCGCCGGCTCCGCAGGCGAGATAGGCGAGGGCGAACAGAAAGTTGACGCCGAGATACGCTCCGGTCGTCCATGCCAGAAAATGCGGCCACGACATTGTGAGCGCCGCGTGGTACATCGACAGCGACCGGAGCGCGCCAAGTCCTTTGCGCCGCACATTGAAGCTGCCGTCGCGATTGAGCAGCCGGCGGCGGCTCTCGCGCGCGACAACCGCGCCGAAGCCGAGATCGAGATTGATGTCGCCCTGTGCCGTCGATGTCTCGCGCCCGGTCGCGCCGTCGTTCACCGTCTGAGAAGTCATTGCGTCTTGGTGCTCACTTGAGATTGTCGGCCACGTGTCCGCGATTGCGTCATGAGGTTCGAGCGCCGCGTCGCGCCACGTACGCGTGGCGCGGCTACCAGAGTCCCTTGCCCACTCCATCGGCGAGGCTGCCGCTGTCAGGGTCCCAGGGCCTCGGCCGAAGAAACCTGTACAGGTCCGAGTCGCCAAACCAGGATGTCGTGGCCGGATCAAGGCCGAACTGTTGGCGAAGGGCCGCCTGCCACGCGGCCCCGTCGCCGGAAGTTAAGCTGAGGCTCTCGAGCAAGCGGATACGCGCGGAGAGCATGGGCACTTTGTCGCTGCCGAAATCGCCGCCGGCGTGTGTCCACACCGCGCCGTTGCCGCGCCGAAGCCAGCGGACGAGCTCGGGCCACTTCATGGAGAGCACGGTCCACTTGAGCAACTGATCCAGCGTCGGAGCATCGAGCTGCTGTGAGCGGCGCGCCCACCAGAGGAAGTATTCGAACCGAAACAGATTCACGAAGCGCTTCAACTCCCGCGGATTGCCGCGAAAGTAGCTCGCCGCGCGGCCGATCATCTGCCGGACTTCTTCATTGTCGTCGGTGAACTGGGCGATCCCTTGATCGATCACCTCTTTGTACGGCCGTGCCAGCTCGGCAATTGGTTGATTCTCGAGAGACTCGTCCGATGGACCGGCGAGTCCGAGGAGCGGGTTGCCGATCTTGTTTTTTTCATCGACCACCGGCTTCGGTGCAAGTGGATCTCCCAGCTGATGCGTGGCGCCGAGCGTCGCGGCCTGACCGGTGGGACGTCCGCCGAAGAGGGAATCCGTGTACCGGTCGAGGCTCGTCGCTTCGATAGGCGGAATGAGGAAGGGCAGCTGCACGAACTTGTCCATGAACCGCCATCCGATCGGAATGCCGGCGTCGGATGGAAGACAGTCGATCATCTCCTTGTGCGCGGATTGCAGCGCCGCGGCGACCATCTCGGTGTCCATGCCGATCACGAACATGCAATTCGGAAATTGTCCGCCGAGAAAGAGATTCAGCGCCTCCACCACCTGCGCGACCTTGGTGGGCGAGCATCGGTCGAGATCATCGATAAACACCACGATCGGCCAGTATGTGGTCGGCACGCTCTCCAGCACGCGATGCAGATCGCGCTCGAGCTTGTGAATGAGTCCCACCTCGCCGGCGTAGTTCGGCAGATCGAGATAGTCGCCCAGCACGGGCGCCGCCGGCTCCGTCTTGGCCTTGATGCTCGCCAGCGCGGCGCGCACGCCGCCCACCGCTACCAGCGCCGCGGAGACCATCGTACCGATCGGCGCGACGCCACCCATGCCGAACAGCGCCGCAATGCCCGACAGCACCAGAGCCGCACCGCCGGCCGCGAGCCAGCCCGCCGCATGGCGCCAGGCATGATGAAAAATCCGCTCATACAGCTTCTCGCGAATGCGCTCGGCGTCGACTCGCTTGAGATTGAGCCGAAGCCAGAATCGCTCGCGCTCGAACGGCGTCAACCGGCCGGCGATCTGATGCATGATCGCGTCGATCAGTCCGGCCCAGACTTGGTTCACGCTGTCGTACTTCCACGCGTTGAACCAGATCGTCAGTAGTTGGCGATCGCTGTCGCTGGGGACATTCGGCAGTTGCTTCGGCGCGCCGTCCTTGAAGTAGGTGCGCAGCTCGTCCAGTGCGCCTTGCACCGTGAGTCGTTTTTCCCCACGCGGTGTTGCCGGCGTGGCCGCGGGTGCGGAGCGCGCGTCCGCTTTGTGCACCTCGCCGGGGTCGAGCTCTTCCTGGATCATCCGCATCAGCGACGTCTTGCCGCCGCCCCACGGCGCCTGAATGCTGATGGTCAGCGGCGGATTCGTGTCCTTGTGGCGCATGAACCGCGCGATGGCGTAAGCGTACGAGCGATAGCCAAGCGCGTCCTCGGTGGTCCATTTGTCGGTGGCGATGCGCGTCGAAGGGCCGAGTGGATTGTGCGGCGCGACTGGCAGGATCGGAAAAACTCGCCGATGCACAGCGCGCCACCGCACCGACTCGTGGGGGTGCGTCGCGTCGATATGGGCGATGAACGCGTTCGACCAGGCGCCGCGATCGATCTTTGTCGCGTCGAGCTCGCTCTCGTGACCCGCCGGTGCGTAGACGTAGGCGGCGATTACATGCCTGACGTCGAGCGCCGTCTGCACGCCGGGCAGCGCGTCTCGGCTGCCGCCCGCGACCTCCGACATGAGTGCGAC
>JALZAE010000279.1 GCA_030948535.1 Gemmatimonadota bacterium
GGGCTGCGCGAAGCGGGCATGGCTCGACTCCTCACGGAGAGATCAGCACACATTACGCAAAATGTGGCGATCGAGCTATCGGGAGGCGGCTCCAACGACCTCGAGTGGGCCGGGAGGAGGCGCACAACCACGCCCCGCCTTGCGACGCGCGTGAAAAAAGCGACCGCAACGTGAATTCCAATCACGTTGCGGTCGCCCGTCTTCTTCCACCGCTACTACAAGCTACCGCTTCCGCCGCCAACGATGCAGACGAGTGTCGTCATCCCACCAACCGTGATCTCCTGCTGGCAGTTGCTGCCGGTAACGCCGGCAAACGTGATGCCGTCAGTCGCTCCGGTAAATCCTTGCCGAGTCAGTTCGCGAAACGTGCCGAACCGCTGGACGAGTGGCTTGCTGTACATCTTGGACCTCCGTGATAGATCCGGGATCCCCCCGGCCGGGCGCTCCGCCCTCGCGGCGGATGCATAGCGCCCAAAACAAATGATGGGCTCGTTTCAATGAGTACCATGCGAAGGCAATTTGTGTTCCCCCCGCGATTCGCCTGTCTTCTCCGCCTCGCTCGACTCGAGCGCGATCGCGAGAAATTGCTGCAGCACGGGACGGCAATTGTCCCGATGCCAGACGGCCGCGATGTGCGACTCGGCGCGCTGTGAGTCGATCGGCTCGAAGCGCACGTCGGGCCACGCCATGCGCGTGATCGACGCGGGGACGATCGACACGCCAACGCCCGCCTGTACGTAGCTCAACGATGAGAAAAGCGCGCGGGATGACTGCACCGTTTCCGGGTGAAGCCGGCCTCTTGGCAGAGCAGCACTGTCTCTGCCTGATCCCACCAGGCGACTTCGCCAGGAAAGATGATGAAGCGCTCGTGCTCGAGATCGCGAAGGGTGATCTTGGGTAGGGCTGCAAGGGGATGGCTGCGTCCGATCGCGATGAGGAGCGAGTCGCGCATCACGACCGCCGATCGAAGATCCTCGCTCGGATCGGGGCGACGCCGTCACTTCTACGGAAAGATTGCCGGAAACACGATGTCCGTCGTGAAGACGCACCGATCGTTGTGCCCGCATTCCGGCACAATGATGACATTGTGTTTCGCGCCGAGCGTCTCCGTGACGTACGTCGCGAACGCCTCTCCGCGCGCCCGCCGCGTCGGCCCCTGCGCCATCGCATTCGGCGATGAATCAAATCCGCCAAGCGGCAACACGTCGACCTGTCCGAGCAGATACGTCGTCGGACGCTGAACGAGCTGCTGCTTCATCTGCTCGTTCGATAATGACGCCGAATACCCCACACGATTCTCCAGTCCAGCCGGCCACCGGTTGTACGACGGCGCCCTCGCCGTATCGAAGGCGCCGTACGTGAAGTTGGTGTGCACCCTCTCGCCGTTCGCGCCCAACGCTTCTTTATCGGCGGTCGTTGGGTCGGCGTCGCCGACGGGAAGCGGCCGCACCCCGGCAGGCCACGCGTAGCTCGACGGATTGGCGACGACGTAGCTCACGGCGATGCCGCCGAGTGTGCCGTGCACCTTGTTCGCCATGGCGTAGCGCGTGGCGAACTGGCCGCCGGCGGAATGTCCGGCGACGACGACCTTGGTCAGATTTGGAAAGGTCTTCTTGGTCGCGAGCTTGCGGAGGATCTCGTCCACGAGATCGAATGACGAGATGGTCGCGTTGGCCGGGGCCATGCCGCCCGATCGCCACGTGTCGCCGCGCTCGGGCCATACGACTTCATTCGCCTCGACCTTGTCGCTGCCGGCGGCGTAGCGCGGCGCGATGACGATCGTATTGTCGAGCGCGCCGGCAAGAAAGGCGGCCGCCATGCTCGTCGCGAAGTAGTGGTCGGCGTTGCGGCCTGCGCCGTGGACCATCACGAGGGCACGCGTGATCGCCGGGTTTGGCACGTCGAGCGCGTAGCTCGCGTACACCATCGAGCGCGCGGGCCCGGCAGCGAGCACGATCCAGCGCTCGCACGCCGTCGTCGCGGCTGTGCACGGCGCGGTGGCGGCGGTGGCGGCCGTGGAGACGCGAGCCGACGATGGAGCCGAGGCCAACAGCGCGGCGAACAAGAGCAGTGACGTCTTCATAGACAAGCGACCGGCTCGTGGTGGGGGGAGAGGGTGCTGCTTCGTGCGGCAATGATACGCGTGTACTCCTCGAGTCGGCCAGCGGACTGGCACGATGAAAGAGGAGGTGCATGGTGCGGTCCGCCCGCGTCCCCTCTACTCCATTTGTCCGTACCAACGCTTCACTCAGCATCGACATAAAATGCGTCCATGCCCGTTGGCGATCTTCGCCGCGGCTCTCGTCTCTGTTGCTCAGCTCCCAGCTCAGACAGACACGAGCTGCCAGTTGCCGGACCGCGCGCCGAGCACACGCGCGCGTACCGGCGCCGACACGGCCGCACTCGTACTACCGCGAGCGATCGAGGCGCGGAGTATCGGCCTCGCGTCGATGGGTGGGCGCGCATCCACGATCGCCTTCGATCCGCAGACGCCGAGCACTTACTACGCCGGCTTCGGCACCGGCGGCGTGATGAAGACCACCGACAACGGCGTGACC
>JALZAE010000296.1 GCA_030948535.1 Gemmatimonadota bacterium
GCGCGAGCTCGAGCTCGCGCACCAATCGCTGCTGGCTGAGCGAGGCGCGCACGAGCCGCGCATTCTCGATCGCGGTGCCGATCTGCGTCGCGATGGCGGTCATCAATTTCTGATCGCCGGCCGAGAAGGGCTGCGCCGAGCGCCGGTCGCTCAGGTTGACGACGCCGAGCGGCTCGGCCGTGCCCGAGGGCTGCGTCCACATGATCGGCACCGACAGCATCGCGCCCCGCCGGTAGACCGATTCGGCATCGCAGTCGCCGTCACCATCTTCAGCGATCGTGGCGTGACGCGCGCGAAATACGCGCGCCGAGACGCTGCAGTCATCGTCGATACTGATGGGCGGCACATCGAGCGTGCTGGCGCCGAGCACGGCAACGGCTTGCAGCGTCGCGGTCACCGTGTCGAACACGAGAATCGATCCGCGCCGCGCGCCCACGGTCTCGGATATTTCTTTGAGGATGGTCGCGGCCGTTTCCTCGAGCGAGACTGTGCGGCCGAGAATCTCGGTGATCGTGTAGAGGAGATTGATCTCCTCGTATCGCTCAGCCAGCTCGTTGGCCGCGTGCTCGACCTCGAGCGCCGCCTGAAGAAAGTGACCGGCGACCGGGAGGAGGAACGCGAGAAAGCGAGCGAGCGGGAGTGAGCTGCCCGGCGGACACGGGCCCACGGCGATGAGCGCGGCGTGCGGACCCGGGATCGGCGCAAGCAGCACGGTGCCGCCGGGCGACTCGACGGTGATCGCGGATGATGACGCCGGTGCGGGGAGCTGCGGCACCCAACGCGCGTGCACGCCACCGTGCATCGCCGCTGCCTGGAGCACCGGCGCCCCGTCGTCGATGCTCCAGACGGCCGCGTCGCACTGGGTGGCGGTATGAAAAGCGGCGAGTAACGACTCGAGGTCGGTCACTCAGTCGTGCCGCCGCATCACCATGCGCACGATGTTCCGATGATTCGTGTAGCGCTCGATGCGGTCCATCAGCCTGCGCATCAAGAACAGTCCTCGACCGTCCTCGCGCAGCACGTTGTCGCCAATGGCGGGATCGACGATGCACATGTCGAGATCGAATCCGTCGCCCTCATCGGCGACTTCCATGATCAACTGCTCGCGATCGACCTCGGCTCGGACCTGGACGTTCTTGCAGGGGTCCTCGTGGTTGCCGCGCAGGATCGCGTTCGAGAGCGCCTCGGTGAGCGCGACCGGCACGTTGAGGGCGATCTGCCGGGGATTGTATTCGAGCTCTTGGCACTGCCTGGCGACGAGCTCCACGACCCGCTCGATGCACCGGACGTCACTCGGGATCTCGACCTCGAGGGCGACGCGCAATTTCTTGAACGGCGGATCAGGATCGGCGCTCAAGACCGAGCGCACGCGACCATGCGGCCAGGGCGTCGCTGCATCAGCAGCACTCAGAAGCTCTCGAGCGCGCGCTCGCGCGTGTCGGCGATCTGGAAGAGCGTGTCGAGCTTCGTGAGCTCGAACAGTGTCTTCAGGTCATCGTTGAGATTGGCGAGGCGGAGCTCGCCGCCCTGTTCGCGGATCTTCTTCGAGAGTGAGACGAGAACGCCGAGGCCGGAGCTGTCGATGTAGCCAGTCTGGCTGAAGTCGATCAGGAACTTCTTTTCGCCGCGCTCGAGCTCGTCCAACACTTTCTGCTTGAGCTCCTGCCGATTGCCTACGATCAGCTGTCCTTCGACGTCTACCACGACAATCTCTCCCTGCTTCTTGATCGAAAAGCTCATGTGATATTACTCCCTCGAGTCACCGATGATCCGCCGCGTCCAGACTCTGCAATGCCGTAATCGCCGCCACATTGATAATGTCATCGGCCCGCGCACCGCGCGAGAGATCGTTGCAGGGTCTCGCCAATCCCTGCGTGATCGGACCGATCGCCACCGCGCGGGCCAACCGCTCCACCAGCTTGTACGCGATGTTCCCGGCGTCGAGTGAGGGGAATACTAGCACGTTCGCGCGGCCGGCGACGGTGCTCGCCGGGGCTTTCCGCGCCGCGACCTCGGCGATGAGCGCCGCGTCGGCCTGGAGGTCGCCGTCGACGACCAACGCCTTCGCGCGGGAACGAATCTCCGCCACCGCGGCCTGGACGCGCCCCACCGCCGGCGACGACGCGCTGCCATGTGTGCTGAATGAGAGAAGTGCGACCCGCGGCTCATCCCCGACGATGCGCCGGCGGTCCGCCGCGGCGGCGATCGCGATGTCGGCCAACTGCTCGACCGTCGGCTCCGGGATCACCGCGCAATCGGTAAAAGTCAGCACCTCTTCGCCCTCGGCGCGAAAGTGGGGCACGACCATGTAGAACGCGCTGGAGATGGTCGTCACGCCGGCCGCGGGACCAACCATCCAGAGAGCAGCCCGGAGCACGTCGGCGCTCGTATGGACGGCGCCGGCAACGCAGCCGTCGACGACGCCGGTGGCGACGAGAAAGTCGGCGCAGTAGAGCGGACTAATCGCCGCTTTGTCGGCGGCTTCGGGCGTGAGGCCTTTCGCGCCGCGGCGAAAGAGGAGCTGGTTGACGATCGAGTCGCGCATGGCGCGCTCGTCGGTCCGAACGGTCTCGACGCCGACGCCGAACGCGGTGCGGTGCGTGCCCGGCAACGTCGGATCGAGGATGAGCACGGGCTCGACAATCTTCTGCTCGGCCAAGACGCGCACGGCGTCGAGGGTACGGTCGTCGGCGCTCTCCGGAAACGCGATGCGGCGCGGGCGCTCCGCCGCGCGCGCGCGCAGGCTCTCGACGAAGCTCATGCCGGCTTTGCCGACGGCGCGAACTTCGCGCGCAACGCGCGGGCGACGACGGGGTGCACGAGATCGTCGATCTCGCCATTGAAGCGAGCGACTTCCCGCACGATGCTGGAGCTCACGTACGTGCGCGTGATGCTCGGCACCATGAACACCGTCTCGAGCTCGGGATAGAGGTGGCGGTTCATCAAAGCCATCTGGTACTCGTACTCGAAATCGGCAACGGCGCGCAGACCGCGGATCGTCAAGGTTGCGCCGATGTCCTTCGCGAAGGTCACCAGCAGACCGTCGAACTGTCGCACCTCGACGCGCTTGTCGTCGCCGACCGAGTCACGGATGAAACCGATGCGCTCCTCGAGGGAGAAAATCGGCGTCTTGGCCACATTCGTCGCCAGTGCCACGACCAGGTGGTCGACGAACGCCACCGTCCGCCGAATGAGGTCTTCGTGGCCGCGCGTGATCGGATCGAAGGTGCCGGCGTACAGGGCGATTCTGGACATCGCGGAGGGGATGATGGTGAAGGGCGACACTCGGCACACGGCACACAGCACTTGGCACTTCACCCGCTCTGCGGTGCTCCTTCTCGGCGATAGAAGCTAATCGCAGTGGACCCGTATCGCCGCACCTCGCCGCCGGGTGGCAGCTGCTCGGTCGATTCGTGCTCGACGCCGAGGATGCGCGAGAACGGAGTCGAAAGCCAGCGCTCGACCAGGGCCGTGGCCAGTCCTTGGCGATAGGGCGGATCGGCGAAGGTGATCTCGTAGGTCGCGGCGGCAAGCCGTTCGATGAACTTGAGGGCGTCGGCCCGATGCACGCTGGCCGCTGCGCCGGCCCCGACGGTTTCCAGATTTTTCCGCAGCACGTCGATGCTCGCCGTGGATTGCTCTACGAAGTCGGCGTGCTCCGCGCCGCGCGACAACGCCTCGATGCCGAGGGCGCCGGTGCCGGCGAAGAGGTCGAGCACGCGCGCGCCGGGAATGTCGTGTTGGATGATGCTCATCCACGCTTCACGCACGCGGTCTGCCGTCGGACGAATGTCGAGTCCCGCGGGGACGCCGATACGGCGTCCGCGCCAGCGGCCGGCGACGATGCGCACGACCGCCTAGCGACGGAGATCGGCGAGCCGGCCCTGCACTCTCGGCTCGCCGTTGAAGTCGTCGCGCTCGAGCCGGTAGGCGATGTCGAACGGCGTCGTCACGTCGAGCTCGTCACCGAGCGCGGCCATTCCCCAGCCGAGCAGCTCGAGGTCGCCGCCGTCATTCGAGACGACGCGCAGCTTGAGGTGACCGTTCCCGACAATGCGCGGCGGCACCGCCAGCCGCACGCCGCGAGTAACGAGCACGGGTGACGCGTTGCTGGGACCGAATGGCTCGAAGTGCCGGAACAGTGCCTCGAGATCGAATCCGACCTGTGAGAGCGGAATCTCCATGTCGACGCGGACTTCAGGAATGAGATCGTCGGCGGTGAGCTTCGCGCGAGCGATCTCGTTGAAGCGCCGCGCGAATTCCGGAATCTTGTCGGCCGCGATCGTCACGCCGGCGGCCGCGCGATGCCCGCCGAATCTGATGAACAGGTCGCGGATGTCGCTCAACGCTCCGTGCAGATCGAAGGGCGTGATCGAGCGTCCGCTCCCCTTGCCTTCGCCGTTCTCGACCGCGACGAGCACCACCGGGCGGCCGAACTCTTCGACCAAGCGCGATGCGACGATGCCGATCACGCCGGGATGCCAGCCTTCGCCCGCCAGCACAATGCCGTAGGTGCTATCGAGGTCGAGCTGCTCGACCATCTTGCGCGCTTCTTCGAGCGTGGCACGGTCGATGGCTTGCCGCCGGACATTCAGCTCCTCGAGCTCGCGCGCGATTCCGTTCGCCTGACTTTCATCTTCGGAGGTCAGCAGCTCGACGCCGCGCAACGCGTGGCCCAATCGGCCTACGGCGTTCAATCGCGGCGCGAGGATGAACCCGACGCGGCCGGCCGTCAGTGCCTTGCCCTCGAGTCCCGCCGATCGAATGAGCGCGCGCAGTCCGACATTCGTCGTCTCGGCCATGACCTTGAGGCCGTAGCGCGCGAGCACGCGATTCTCTCCCCGCAGCGGAGCGACGTCGGCGATGGTGGCCAACGCGACGAGGTCCAGCATGCGATAGATCGGGCTGTCGTTCTGGCCCAGTTCCTTCGCGAGTGCCAACGCGAGCTTGAACGCAATGCCGACGGCCGCGAGATCCTTGTCGGGATAGTCGCAGCCGGGCCGCTTCGGATTGAGCACCGCCAGGCAATCAGGCAGCGGCCCGCTCGGGAGATGGTGATCCGAGACAATGACGTCGATGCCCGCCTCGCACAACGCGCGCACGGGCTCGATGGCGTTCGTGCCACAGTCGGCGGTCACCAGCACTTTGGCGCCGGCATCGATCGCCGCGCGCACGCCCGCCATCGTGAGATCGTAGCCGTCGACCAACCTGCGCGGGATGAATGGCGTCACCGTGCCGCCGAATCCACGAATCGCGCGAACCAATAGCGACGTCGCGCTCATGCCGTCGACATCGTAGTCGCCGTGCACCATGATCATCTCGCGCTCGCGCACCGCGCGGGCGAGACGTTGCACGGCGCGATCGAGATCGAGCATGGTGCACGGATCGTTCAGCTGATCGAGCCGCGGCCGGAGATACCGCTTCGCCGTGTCGGACACGCCAAAACCGCGCTGCACGAGCAGGCGGCACACCGCGTCGGGGAGCATCAGCTCGCTCGCGAGCGCGGCCACCAGAGCGGGATCGGGCTGCGGTGGAAGGATCCAGCGCGCGAGGGTGCGCGCGCGAGGCGGAGAGGCTGTCACTCTCGCAACCTAGACGGCGTCCATCGGACGCTCAAGCATCAAACCGTCGCGTACAGCAGGACACCGCAGCCCTCGCACACTTCAATTGACTTTCCGCCGGCAATGACGTTGCGCCGCTGCAATGGAATGGCGGTGTTGCAGTGGCTGCACGCCGCATTCCGAATCGCGAAGAGCGCGCCGTGCCCCTGCCGGATGCGAATCTTCTCGTACTTTGCGAGCATCGCCTTCGACACCTTCGCCGCGGCGGCGGCGCGCTTCGCCTTCGCCTCGGCGATCTCCTTGTTCAATGCCTGGCGCCCTTGCTCGATCTCGGCGCGGGCGGCCTGCTGCCGCTCGTCCATCTCGCCGAGATCGGCCTCGCGAGCGATCAGCGCCAGGCGTTGCTCCTGCAGCCGCGCGACGATCGAGTGCATCTCGCTCTCTTCCGTCGCCAGCGCCTTGCGCATGACGTCGATCTGCGACATCGCCGCCGTCGCCTCGCGCTGCTTTCGAACCGCATCGAGCTGACCGACGTTGTGCTCCTGCGCCTGCTTGTGCTCGTCGATGGTCTGCTGCAGATCGCGCTGCCGTTTCTCCTCGGCGGTGATCTGCGTCCTGACGCGCTCGACGACGTCGGCCGCCGTTGCGCGCTCGCGGTCGAGGCCTTGCGTCTTCGTGTCGAACGCCTTGGTGCGAATATCCAGCGCGGCCAACGCCGCGTCGTCGTCCTGAACGGCCAAGAGAGCTACCAGATCTGGGTGCACGCAACCTCCATAAAACGTGAGTGGCTCAGCCGGTCTTTCTTCTGAAATTCTTGGGAACGGTGCCGCCGAGCGCACGAATTTCCCCGACGATCTCCTGCTTTCGCTTGATCAAGGCATCGATCTCCGGCGGCTTCATGTCGATCAACCGCTGCATCTCCTCGATCTCCCGCCGGAGCTCGCGCACTCGCAGATTGTTCACGGAGCCCTGCAGGCTCTGATCAAGATCGACGATTTCGTTCGGCTCCGCGAGCATGAGCTGTGCGGCGATGACGGACTCCTCGGACAACCCCTCGAAGCGCAACGGCGCCCCGTGCTCGAGCAGCGCGCCATAGAGCTCGCGGTACATCGGCGTCGTGAAGTCCGCTTCCCCGACGGTTTCGGCGATGCGCTCGGTGGCGTCCGGAAAGAGCAGCATGATCTTCACGATCATGCGCTCGGCGTTTTCGCCCGGCAGGGGGTCGCGCCGCTCCCGCGCGCGGCGGTCGCCATCGCGGATCTGCAGTTGGCGCGGCGCGGCGTCTTCG